>NZ_DASVNZ010000139.1:0-16098 GCF_036486225.1 Roseateles sp.
GGCGCGGGCGCGGGCGGCTGCGGTGCCGGCGGCGGCGTGGTCGAGCCGTTCTTCGCCGCGGCGAAGGCCTGCCAGTATTCGAAGTCGCGCGTGTTGGCGCGGCTGTATTCGCCCAGGGCGCCGTTGCCGACGCGGTCGCGCTGCGCGGCCCAGTAGGACAGCAGGCCTACGCCCTTCTGCTTGGCGAAGTTGGCCACGGTGACCGCGTCCGCCGGGGTGAAGGTCTCGGACGCCACGTCGTTCTGGCCGATCATCGGCGTGATGCCGATCATGGCCCACAGCTGCGCGTCGCTCTTGGCCGGATACAGCGACTTCAGCTGCGCCACGGTCTGCGTTGCGGCGGAGATGGCCAGGTCGCCCATCTTCTTGCCGCCGCTGTAGTAGCTGCCGTAGTCCATCGTCATCAGGTTGACGATGCTGATCTTCACGCCCGACTGCGACGCGCCGCGCAGCAGCTCGACCGCTTCGCGCTGCAGGCCGCCGGTGTCGTTGGCGTTGACGTAGGGCACCACCGGCAGGGTGAACGAGGTGTACAGGTCGGGATAGATCGATTGCAGCTGCAGGATCGCGGCGTTGCGCACGCCGTTCAGGCGCGTGTCGCCGAGCTGGCCGCCTTCGATGTCCCAGTCGATGGAGCGCGTGCCGTTGGCGTCGATCAGGCGGCGCAGCTGCGCGACCAGGTCATTCACCGAGCAGGTCGATTCCAGGTAGGTGCCGTTGGCGCCGCCGAAGGACAGGATCACCCGGCCGCCGGACTTGATGTAGGCCTTGATGTCGGCCTGGAAGCTGGGGTTGCTGATGGTCGTTTCCAGACCGCCGCCGACCGTGCAGCCGCCGCCCGACACGCCGAAGGCCAGCGTCACCGCGTCGATGCCGGCCTTGGACTTGGCTTCGCTCAGCGTCTTGATGCCGTACGAGCCGCTGCCGAAGCCCCAGGTGAAGAAGTAGGGCGCGACGATCGTGCCCGCCTGGGCCTGCGATCCCGCGGCCAGCAACGCGGCGGCCAGCGCCACCGCCTTGATTTGTCCTGTACGCATGTGCATTCACTCCTGCTGTCCTCGCACCGGTGGGCGTGCGGGCTTGTTGTTCGCGATAAAACCACCATGAAACCAGTGGCGGAATGTAGGAACAGCAAGGGAATGACGCTGTGACAAGCAGTATGCGCGGGCGGTGTCGGAGTGTGTCGAATACTGCAAAACATCGCCGCGCCGTCAGCGCTCATGACTTTCCTGTGGCTCGAATATGGGACGGCGACACCCGAACGGTGCATTCACGCCGACAGGCGGCGGAAGTCATTGATATGTAAGGGAGTGAAGGTGATCCGACGAACGGCAAATTGAGCGGCTGGTCGTGTGGCGGATCTTCCTACCTCTTTAGGGCGAAGAATTGACAGGTTTGAAATCAAATGTGCGGGCCGTTGTCTTCCTTGCAGGGGGAATGGGGTATTCCGACCGCTGATCGGAAACAGCCGGACACGGTCGAGTATTCAACTGGTATTCGATGTTCCTAGACTCGCGCCACTTTCAGGAAGGAGATTCGACATGGCATGGAATCAAGGACGGGCGTGGCCGCTGCACGCGCTGGTAGCCGCGGGCTGGATCGCCGCGTTGACGCTGTCGGCGGACGCCGACGCGGCCACGCTGCGCGCGGTGGCCAACAACAACTTCGTCAGCGCGACGGCGACCGGTTCGTCGTACCTCACCGCGACCGCGGGCGCCGCCCAGAGCTGGGAGCAGTTCGACGTCGTCAGCAACGGCAACGGCACGGTGTCGTTCCGGGCGCGCATCAGCGGGAACTTCGTCTCCGCCGACCTCAACCTGGCGCAGCCCAACACCGGCCGCCTGATCGCCAACCGGCGCACCGCCGACGCGTGGGAGCAATTCACCGTCGTGCCGCAGTCCAACGGCACGGTGGCGCTGCGCTCGGCGGCCAACGGCCAGTACGTGTCGGCCGACCTGAACCTGGGCGGCGTGCTCGTGGCCAACCGCAACGCGGTGCAGGCCTGGGAGCAGTTCGTCCTCGCCGACCAGCCGACGACGCCGCCGACCAATCCGCCGCCGACCACCGGCACGCCGCCGGACTTCGGCGCCAGCGTGCACATCGTCAGCCCGACCACGCCCAACCTGCAGGGCCTCATCGACGGCATCTACAACGCGCAGCAGCCCAACCACTTCGGGCCGCGCCGCGACGCCATCCTGCTGACGCCGGGCACCTACAACAACCTGCGCATCCCGGTGGGCTTCTACACGCAGGTGCTGGGCCTGGGCAGCCATCCGGACCAAGTCCACGTCAACGGCGACCTGCGCTCCAACGCCTTCCTCGGCGGCGACAACGCGACGCAGAACTTCTGGCGCGGCGCGGAGAACTTCTCCGTCACGCCCAGCCTGGGCATCGGCAACAACACGATGCAATGGGCGGTCTCGCAGGCGATCCCGTTCCGGCGCATGCACGTGCGCGGCAACATCAAGCTCAACCAGAACGGCGGCTGGTCCAGCGGCGGCTGGTTCTCCGACGTGCTGGTGGACGGGCAGGTCAACTCCGCCAGCCAGCAGCAATGGATCTCGCGCAACAGCCAGTGGGGCAGCTGGACGGGCTCCAACTGGAACATGGTGTTCGTCGGCGTGCCCAACGCGCCGGCGGGCAGCTTCCCTACCGCGGGCCAGCGCTACACCAAGATCGCGCAGACGCCGGTGATCCGCGAGAAGCCTTTCCTCTTCATCGACACCGACGGCAGCTACGCGGTGCGCGTGCCCGCGCTGCGCCAGAACAGCAGCGGCATCTCCTGGAACACCGGCGGCGCGACGCCGGGCCGCACGGTACCGATCGGGCAGTTCTACATCGCCAAGCCGGGCGACACCGCGGCTGCGATCAACACGCAGCTGGCGGCCGGCAAGCACCTGCTGTTCACACCTGGCACCTACGTGCTGACGCAGCCGCTGCGGGTCAACAACCCGGACACGGTGGTGCTGGGCATCGGTTTCCCGACGCTGCGCTCGGACAACGGCCAGCCGTTGATGCAGACGGCGGACGTGGATGGTCTGACGATCGCCGGCCTGTTCTTCGACGCGGGCGCGACGGAGTCCGGCGTGCTGCTCGAGGTCGGCCCCAACGGCGCGGCGGCCAACCATGCGGCCAATCCGACGGTGCTGCACGACCTGTTCTTCCGCATCGGCGGCGCGGCGGCGGGCAAGGTCCGCATCGCGCTGAGCGTGAACGCGAACAACACCATCGTCGACCACACCTGGCTCTGGCGCGCCGACCACGGCGCGGGCGTGGGCTGGACGCAGAACCCGTCGGAGAACGGTCTCTGGGTCAACGGCAACGACGTGACGATGTACGGCCTGTTCGTCGAGCACTTCCAGAAGCACCAGGTGGTCTGGAACGGCAACGGCGGCCGGGTGTACTTCTATCAATCGGAGATCCCGTACGACCCGCAGAGCCAGGCCGGCTGGAACAGCCCGACGGGCCGCGGCTGGGCGTCGTACAAGGTGGCGGACAACGTCACCAGCCATGAGGCCTGGGGACTGGGCGTCTACAGCGTGTTCACCAACGGCGGCATCCTGCTGGACCGCGCGATCGAAGCGCCGGTCAACGGCAACGTGCGCTTCCACAACATGATCTCGGTCTGCCTGGGCGGCAACGGCGGCATCGTGCACGTCATCAACAACACCGGCGCGCAGACCGGCTGCAATGCGTCGTTCACGCCGACGGTGACGAACTTCCCCTGAAGGACCGCCTGGCCTTTCTCACTCCCTCTCCCGCTTGCGGGAGAGGGTGGGGGTGAGGGCCAGCAGCCTCACGCAAGAACCGTCAGAGCTTGTAATCCAGCGACACGCCGTAGTTGCGCGGGGCGCCGTAGATGGCGCCGTAGGCCAGGCCGCCGATGTACTTCTTGTCGAACAGGTTGTTGACGTTGGCACGCAGCGTGGCGGCCTTGGACAGCTCATAGGACGCAAACGCGTTGGCCACGACGTACGCGCCTTGCTTGGCGCTGCCGATCTTGCTGACTTCCGACTGCCAGCGGCCGCCCAGGCCGACGCGCAGCGCCGGCAGCACCGGCACCCGGGTGTCGACGCGGAAGTTCAGCGTGTGGCGCGGCACCCATTCGTAAATGTCGTTGCCGTCCGGCCCCGTCAGCATCAGGCGCGTGTAGCCGGCCGTCAGCTTCGTGTCCTTGCCGATGCGGCCGGTGGCCTCGACTTCCCAGCCCTTGGACTTGACGTCCTTGGGCACGTACCAGTACTGGCCGCCCGAGGTCATGCCGCCGTAGGTGGCCAGCCCTTCCTGCTTCGAGGTGAAGACCGCGGCGGTGGTCAGCAGCGCCTTGTTCAACCACTCGGCCTTCACGCCGGCTTCGCCGTTCACGCCCTTCATCGGCGCCAGGTACGCGCCGTTGATGTCGTACTGGTCCTGGTTCTGGAAGATGTTGGAGTACGACACGTAGGCCAGCAGATCGGCCGTGATGTCGTAGGTGAGGCCGAAGTAGGGGCTGGTCTTCTTCGTGTCCGGATAGGTCATGCCCGTGGCCGGATTGCCGTAGACCGTGGAGCCGGCGCGCTCCAGCCGGACCGCGTTGATGCCGACGATGGCCTTGATCGAATCGGTCAGCGCCAGGCGGGATGCCGCATACAGACGCGTCAGCGTTTGCTCGCCGCCTTCGCCGGCGGCGCGGGGGCCCCATTGCGGCTGCGTGTAGCTGTCGCCGTCGTAGGGGAAGGCCGGCAGCGGGTCCAGCATGTGGTCCAGCACCGAATAGGTGTCGGTCTTGGTTTCCTGGTGCGAGCGGCTCAGGCCCACCAGCACCGAGTGTTCGCGGCCGAAGAGGCTGAACTTCCCGTTGAGGTTGGCGTCCAGCACGTTGTTGTCCGAGCTGCCCAGGCTGCGGTAGGGCCAGCCCACCAGGCCGGTGTTGTCCGGGTTCAGCGTGCCGGTCAGGGGCTCGTAGGCGTACAGCAGCCGCGTCGCTTCGTTGCCGTGGCGGAAGTTGTAGGTGACCTTGGCTTCCCAGTTCTTGCCCAGCTGATGGGTGTACTCGGCGAAGGCGTTGTAGGACTTGGTGTTCCAGTAGGTCCACTTCTGCGAGGTCGACGATCCCACCGGGAAGTCGGCCTGCGTGCCGTCGGAGCGCAGCAGCGTCAGCGAGCCCCACATCGGCGAATCCTGCTTCGCGTCCACCGCGGTGATGCCCACGGTCAGCACGCCGTTCGTGCCGATCTGGCCGTCGACCACGCCGTAGACCGAGGTGCGCTTGTCCTTGAGGTCGCGCAGGTAGGAGTCCTTGTCCTCGGTCGCGACGACGAAGCGGCCGGCCCACGAGCCGTCTTCCGTCAGCACCTTGTTGTAGTCCAGCGCCGCGCGCTTCTTGCCGTAGGAGCCGAAGGAGACGTTGAACTCGCCGCTGTCCTCGTTCTTCGGACGCTTGCGGATGTAGTTGATCGTGCCCGACGAATTGCCCACGCCGGTCAGCAGACCGTTGGCGCCGCGGATCAGCTCGATGCGCTCGAACAGGAAGGTGTCCTCCTTGCCGACGACCGTGCCCCAGGAGTTCGTCATCCCCAGGCCGTCGACCTGCGTCAGCTGGATCTCGAAGCCGCGGGCGTTGAAGGTCGCGCGGTTGGTCTCGTACTGCTCGACGTTGATGCCGGTGGCCAGCGCCAGCGCGTCGTTGCTGCCGGTCAGGCCGAAGTTGGCCATGTCTTCCTGGTCGATCGAGCTGATCGTCTGCGGCGTGTCCTTCACGTCCATCGGCAGGCCGGTCGCGCCCTTGGACACACGGTTCGCACGCTTGCCGGTCACGACGATCTTGTCCAGCGTGGCGTCCTGGGCATGCGCCAGGTCGCCGATCGCGAGGGATGCGGCCAGGGCGCACGCGGTCAACAGGAATTGCTGCTTCATGGAGTAGTCCGAAAGAGGGAGGAGGGTGACTTTCGGCCGGCACTCTAACGCAGGTGAGAGTGATTCGCATTAAGCGAAATGACAAAAACGAGTCAACTCCTGTGTCTCGTGGTAGCGATACCACAGCCGTGGGCGCCCCGGCTCCAGCACTTCGCGCGACACACGCAGGCCTTCGCGCGGGCGTGCTGCTCAAGGCCGGGTTGTGGTCGTGGCCGCGATGGGGGTGATGGAGCAGGGCTGAGCCGTCGGCGGAAACACCTATCCTCGTGCCCGCTCATGGAGGATTGCCTTGTCCCGCTCCGCCCGCCTGCTCGACCTGATCCAGACCTTGCGCCGCCACCGCCGGCCCGTCACCGGCGAGGCCTTGGCGACCGCGCTGGACATCAGCCTGCGCACGCTCTACCGCGACATCGCGACGCTGCAATCGCAAGGCGCGCGCATCGACGGCGCGCCTGGACTGGGGTACGTGCTGCGCGAGGGCTTCGTGCTGCCGCCGCTGATGTTCTCCGTCGACGAGGTCGAGGCGCTCGTGCTCGGCTCGCGCTGGGTGGCCAGCCGCGACGATGCGCGGCTGTCCGCCGCCGCGCGTGATGCGTTGGCGAAGATCGCGGCCGTGCTGCCGCCGTCCCTGCGCCATGACATGGACAACACCACGCTGCTGGTCGGCCCGTCGGACCCTGCGCACGCCGACCGCGACGTGCTGGCGCTGATGCGGCGGGCGATCCGCCTCGAGCACAAGCTGCGCATCGGCTATCGCGACCTCAAGGGCAAGGACAGCGAGCGCACGGTCTGGCCCTTCGCGCTGGGCTTCTTCGACCGGGTCCAGGTGCTCGTGGCCTGGTGCGAACTGCGCGAGGAGATCCGCAGTTTCCGGACCGATCGCGTGACCGGTCCGGTGCTGCTCGACGAGCGCTATCCCCAGCGCAAGGCCGCCTTGCTGAAGGCCTGGCGGGAACGCGAGGGCATAGCCGCCACTGACGGAAATTGACAGACCGGGTTCCTAGCATGGGCTGCTCCCAACCCGCGAGGACCCCTTCATGAACTCTCCCAACTTCGTCATCCTCTACGTCGCCAGCCCGGCGGACAGCAGCGCGTTCTACACCCGTCTGCTCGGCAAGCCGCCCATCGAGAACTCGCCCACCTTCGCCATGTTCGCGCTGGACTCGGGCGTGATGCTGGGCCTGTGGGCCTCCGCCGGCGTCCAGCCCGCCGCCGGCCCGGCGGGCGGCAGCGAACTGGCCTTCGTGGTCCCGGACGCGGCCGCCGTCGATGCGCGCCTGCAGGACTGGCAACGCCTGGGCCTGCCCATCCTGCAGACACCGTCGACGATGGACTTCGGCTACACCTTCACGGCGGCCGATCCCGACGGCCATCGCCTGCGCGTGTTCGCACCGGCAGCGCGGGGTTGAGTGCGCGGCGGTTTCTAACTCCGCCGAGGTAGGGCCGCCCGCGACGCTTACCGTTGATTGCAGCGCTTGCGTCTGCCGGCTGGAAGCGCTTTCATCGCGCGGAAAAAATGGCGGTCATCCAGACAGCCTTCCGCGAGAGACGCGCATGCAACCCTCTTCCAGCCAGAACTTCAGCAGGCTCCAGGCCGCGCCGACCACGATCGCGCTGGCCGCCAGCGTGCTGCTGAGCGCCTGCGGCGGCGCTGATTCATCGGATGCGCCGGCAAGCCCGGCCGCCGCCGACCACGCGAGCGCCCAGGCGCAGTCGACGGCCTCGCAGGCCGCGTTTCCCATCGGGCAGTACAGCCTGCGCGGCGTCCAATCGGGGATGTGCATCGACATCGAAGGCGCGGGCACCGGCGACGGCGTCAAGACGCTGCAGGCACCGTGCAACGACGCGGCCAGCCAGCGCTTCGAGATCAGCGCCGCGGCCGACGGCAGCTTCGCCTTCCGCAATGTCCGCAGCGGCAAGAACCTGGACGTCAGCGACATCTCCACCGCCAACGGCGCGCTGATCCAGCAATGGGGCTATGGCGGCGGCGCCAACCAGCGCTTCGCCGTCACGGCCAAGGGCGACGCGTTCCACATCATCGCCAAGCACACCGGCAAGTGCGTGGACGTGAAGGACTTCAGCCTCGTCGCCGGCGGCCGCATCCAGCAATGGGATTGCGGCAACAACGACAACCAGCGCTGGCGGTTCGTCGCGACCGGCTCGCAGGCTCCCGCTCCGTCGCCTGCGCCTTCACCGGCACCCGCGCCGTCACCCGCGCCTTCACCCGCACCTTCACCCGCTCCGGCGCCATCGCCTGCACCCGCTCCGCCGCCGGCACCATCGCCTGCGCCTTCTCCCGCACCCGCGCCTTCACCGGCCCCCGGCCCATCTCCTGCGCCGGCGCCAGGCCCCGCGCCGGCGCCCGCACCGGTTCCTGGACGCGGCGCCGCCGTACCGTGGGTCGAGTACCAGGCCGAGGACGGCCAGACCAACGCCCAGGTCCTCGGCCCGAGCCGCCAGAAGTGGGACGCCAACCACATCGAGGCCGAAGCCATCGGACGCAAGGCGGTGCGCCTGAACCGGACCGGCGACTACGTCTCCTTCAAGACCACCGCGGCCGGCAACGGCGTCGTCGTGCGTTATTCGATCCCCGACGCGCCGAACGGCGGCGGCATCGACGCGACGCTGGGCCTGTACGTGAACGGCGTGCGCGTGAAGTCGCTGCCGCTGACCTCGCGCTACAGCTGGTCCTACCAGGGCGGGCTGATCGGCGACCCGATCGTCGACAAGCCGGCCGGCCAGCCGCACACCTTCTTCGATGAAGTACGCGTGCTGCTGCCCGACAACATCCCGACCGGCGCGACCGTCATGCTGCGCCGCGACGCGCAGGACAGCGCGGGCTTCTACGTCATCGACCTGGTCGACATCGAGCCCGTGCCGCAGCCGCTCACGATGCCGGCGGGCTTCACCTCGGTGACCGCCTTCGGCATCCAGCCGAACGACGGCAAGGACCACGCCAACGACGTGCTGCGCGCCATGCGCTCGACCAGCAAGCTGTGGTTCCCGCCGGGCGACTACCTGCTGCAGAAGATCGACGGCGGCAACGTGGGCCTGGACAACCCCGGCATCGAGGTGCGCGGCGCCGGCATGTGGCACACCAACCTGCGCGGGCCGAAGGCGCTGTTCTTCTGCTACGGCGCGAGCGCCCGCTGCGTGTTCGGCGACTTCTCCATCCTGGGCGAATCCAAGGCCCGCGCCGAAGAATCCGAAGGCGTGCAGAAGGCCTTCGCCGGCCCGATGGGCGCCGACAGCCTGATCGAGAACGTCTGGATCGAGCACGTGGTCGGCGCGATCTGGGTCGGCAACGATCCCCCGTACCAGACCCAGCCGACGCAGCGCCTGACGATCCGCAACTGCCGCATCCGCAACACCTACGCGGACGGGATCAACTTCGACAACGGCACCTCCAACTCGCGGGTGGAGAACTGCCACCTGCGCAACACCGGCGACGACGCGCTGGTGGTGTGGTCCATCAAGTGGACCGACTGGGTGAAGGACAAGACGTACCAGCTGGGCGAGAACGCCATCGCGCCCGCGGGCCGCAACGCGCCGGACCAGGGGCAGGCGGTCAACAACGTGTTCCGCAACAACACGGTGCAGATGCCGTGGCGCGCCAACTGCTTCGCGGCCTACGGCGGCGCGAACAACGTGTTCAAGGACAGCGTCTGCGAGGACGTGCTGACCTACCCGGGCATCCTGATCGACAACGAATTCAGCCCGTATCCCTTCGGACCGGGGACGACGACCTTCAGCAACATCGCGCTGATCCGCGCGGGCGGTCCGATGTTCAACGAGAACTCAGGCAACCCCTGGTTGCACGGCGCGCTGAAGTTCTATCTGCGCGAAGGCGATGTGAACGACATCCTGGTGGAGAACGTCGACATCATCGACCCGACCTACTCGGGCATCGAGTTCCGCGGCTTCGGCACGCCTTTCGTGCCGCCGGGCGAGAAGTTCCACCCGGACCTGCTGCGCGACGCCGACAACGCGAAGTTCCGCAACGTGAAGCTGAGGAACATCCGGATCACCAACCCCGGCCGCTACGGCATCGAGGTGATCGACAACGGCGGCCGCGGCGCGGTCGAGTTCGAGGGCGTGGTGGTGACCAACCCGGCCCTCGGCGGCCTGAAGGCGGGGACGGCGCCGAACAGCTTCTTCGTCCGTGGGACAGGCAACGCCGGCTGGTAACTTGAGGGCTGGCGCGGCGGGTGAGGTCGGCCCGGCCGGCCTCTTCATCCGCCGCTTCCGATGCTCTGCGCCTTGTCGCCCATCCGGTCCGCCTCCGACTCCAGCCCGGTGTCGTCGTTGATGTCGACGCCGGCCAGCTGCATCGTCGGCTGCACGCGGCCCTCGCGCTGCTGCACCACGTGCCAGGCCTCGTGCGGGAGGTGGTGGTCCTGCCCCGGACCGAGGTGGATGTCGTTGCCCTGCGCGTAGGCCAGCGCGTTCAGCTGCGCCGGCTGCGACGAGTTCCGGTGCACCCGCACGTCCGACATGTCGGTGCCGGACAGCGACTCGATGCCGGACTTCAAGCCGTCCGGCATGCCGGTCCGGTTCTCCTGGCGCTGCACCGGCGCGGCCTTGGCCTGCGCCGTGCCGAGCTCCTCCTCATCGAGCGCGCCGGTCGCGCGCTGCGCGACCTTGGCCTGCGCGGTCCCCAGCTCGTCCTCGTCCAGCCCGGTCTCGCGCTGCGCCACCGGCCCGAAGGCCGCGTCGATGCGCCGCCGCTGCGCGAGCTGTCGCGGCGAGCCGTCCAGCATCGCGGACAACTCGCCGCCTTCCTGCTCGCGCCGCTGCAGCGCGGTCGCCGCCGGCGCATGGTCGAACGCGCCGCTGTCGTTGGTCGAATCCTTCATCGCAGACTCCTGTCGTGATCGGTCGGCGCGGATCCGTCCGCGCGGTCATTGGGCGGGGCTTCAGCGGATTTTCAGCGGGCTACATGGGGCTCCATGGGTTCATGGGGCTTCCACCCGGGGCTTGAAGGTGACGATCAGCCCGCCCACGATCAGCACCCCGATGATCACCACCAGCAGGGTGTTGCCCGTCCTCAGCTGGTTCAGCGACGGATCGCAGGAGAAGATCGCGCTGGCCACCGCCAGCGTCACCAGCGCGCCGGCCCACAGCACCATCAGGATCACGCGGCCCATGCGCCGCACGCGGCAGTTCCAGCCGTAGAGCAGCAGCGTCGTGCCGACGATCACCAGCAGCGCCTCCAGCGCCAGCCGCAGCGGCATGCGCATCGGGCACACGATCTGGCAGAAGCGCGTGTCCTGGTCCAGGAAGGACCAGAAGCGCTCGTCCAGCAGTTGCAGCACCGTCTCGCCGGCGCCCACGCTCGAGACAGGCAGCGGCCAGAACGAGACGCCGCCGAAGGACCAGCCGATGTAGACCAGATCGCGGTCCATCCCCAGCGCCCCCGCGAACGCCGCGGGTTTGCCGCCCGGATACACCAGCACCGGCATCACGCTGCCCAACAGCGCCATGCGGTCGGCGCCGCTCAGTTCATCGGTGAAGTCGGTGCGGTTGCGCAGCTGCATCTTGTTGACGTCCGACCCCATGCCCAGCGGCGTCAGGAAACGGACTGTGATCGGCGTGGTGCCGACATAGTCCGGCCTCGACTTGTAGGAGGCCGCCGCCGCGCCGCGCTCCTTGAAGGCGCCCGAGTCCACCTTGGACCGGTTGATCTCCGCGGTCTTCATGATCGCCAGCAGGTTCCTGAAGCGGAACGCCGTGCCCTTCTCGCCCAGCAGGTGCTGCGGGACGACCAGGTTCAGGTGCAGGTCGCGCGACCCGCGCTTCTGCATCTCCGTCACCACCGACTGCAGGTAGTCGATGAAGAAGCGCTCGAAGCGCGGATCTTCCGCTTCCTCGTCCGTCGTCTCGAAGAACACCGTCAGGCCGTCGTAGACATGGATCTCCTCGCGCCAGCCCGGCGGCAGCAGCGCCTCGAAGCGGCCCTGCAGGTCGCTGTGACGGATGTCGAGCATCGTGCCGACGGCCGCCGCGCTGTTGGCCAGCACGCCGGCGCGCGCTTCCTTTGAAAGGCTCATCAGCACGTGGAAGTCGCGGCGGTACAGCACCAGGTCCAGCCCGACGCCGTGCTGGCTCACGCGACGCGCGAAGCCGCCGCCGGCACTCTCGAACCCGGGTGGCGTCTGGTAGCCGCCGTCGTTGCGCAGCACCGCGCCCATGTACTGCAGCCGTGTGAACTTGTCGAAGCGCACCGGGATTGCCGCGCCTTCGGCGCCTTGCATCCAGTAGGGCAGGAAACCAAAGACGTCGTTCTCGATGTCGGTCAGGCTGCAGCCGCAGTCCTGCGGCCTCAGGTTCAGCGCCGTGACGCCCGACATCGGATGCTCCACACCGGCCGCGTCGGTGATCTCCTCGCGCAGCGTCGCGGGCATCAGCATGTCGAGGAAGGTGTCCACCGGCAGGCTGCCCGGCGGCAGCGTGAGGACGGGCGCCGCCTTCTCGGGCAGTTCCGTGTTCTTCTCCGCGGCGGCGATCTGGCGGCTGAGCATGCGCTCCTGGTCCGCCGGTAGGCCCGAGGGCAGCGACGGACGCAGCGGCGGTGGCGCTCGGTCGCGCTCGGCCATGTCCTCCTTGCGCGGGCAGCGCTCGATCTGGTCCTTGTCGAGCTGACGCGTGAGCTCGTTGACGTGGCGCAGGAAATACTCGCATTGCCGCGCCCGCAAGGAATCCTGGAAGACGGACCGCGTCGGATGCTCCACATCCTTCAGCGGAAGCAGCATCTCGCGCAACTGGTCCAGCGTCGGCCCGAGTACGGGCGGCTTGACCGCCAGCGCTTTGGGGCCGCGCGCCTCACCCACGGGCGCGGCCTCTCCGGCGGCCGCGGCCGTCATCAGCGACTCGCCCGCAGAGGCCTCCGCGTTCTTGAAGATCTCCGCCAGCTTCTCCTCGGTGAGCACGTAGGTCATCGGCAGCGGCGGGTCCGCAGGCACCGTGCGGTTGGTCTGATCCTCTGTGATGATCTTCAGCGGATTCGGCGCCTTTGCTTTCGCGGTCGGCGCGCTCGGGGTCGGCGGCGGGGCCGGCGATGCCGACGTCGACGCGGGCTTCGGATCGGTGACGCGGATCTCATACAGCGCCTGCTCGAGGTTGCGCGTGCGCGAGGCATCGGTCGCGGTCAGCAGGAAGCGGAAGTTGCCGACCTTCGTCGGCGTTCCGGCCAGCGCGCCGTCCTCCTCGACGAACATGCCTGGCGGCAGCTCGCCGTCGATGGTGATGCGATAGGGCGGCTTGCCGCCGCGCACCAGATCGCGCGCCTTGTAGGAACGATTCAGTCGCGCCGACGGCAGCGGAATGGTCTGGTAGACCAGCCACATCGGATCGCGGCCGACCGCCGAGGCCGACCCCGGGACTGTTCCTGAGCCCGTCGGCACTGACGCCGTCGGCGAGGGCAGGGCGGCCGATGCGATCGGCTGCTCAGGTCGCGGCGGCAGCGGGCGCGGCGTCGCCACGTAGATCGTCGTGTCGGAGGCCGCTGAAGCCGCCGCCACGGTCACCGCTGCGATGTTCGACGACGCCTTCGGTGACGGCGCCGCGGCCGGCGCGGAGGCAGGCAGTCTCGCCGGCGCCTGCGCGCCCGCGTGCAGCACCAGCAGTGCCGCTGCGAGCAGCGTGCCGCCGACGAACCAGCGCAACCGTGCGCAGTGGCGGCAGGGCGGCGATGCGCGCGGCCCGTTGGCCGGAGTGCCAGGCTGCGGATCGTCGACATCGTCGACGTCATCGGCCCATTCGTCGACGGACCACCGCCGACGCAGCGATTGGAGGAAGTCGCGTGTTCCCATGGCGGCTACACCGTGCGTCCTTCCTTGCGCAGTTCCTTGGCGATGCCGCGGCGCAGGTCGGCGGCGAGGATGCGGTCGCGTCCCGCCTGCATCGCGTTGATCGCGCCGAAGCGCACCACGTTGGCGATGGCGCCGCCGGCCAGTTCATGCCGTTCGGCGAAGTCGGCCAGGTCGACGTCCACGTCCAGCCGCCCGGTGTGCCGCACCATGCCCTCCCACAGCCGCAGGCGCTGCTCGGCGTCCGGCATCGGGAAATACACCGCCGACTGGAAACGCCGGGCGAAGGCGTCGTCGATGTTGCCCTTGAGGTTGCTGGCCAGGATGACCGTGCCGGGGAAGTCCTCGACGCGTTGCAGCAGGTAGGACACCTCCTGGTTGGCGTGGCGGTCGTTGCTGCTGGAGGTCGCGGTCCGCTTGCCGAAGAGCGCGTCCGCCTCGTCGAAGAACAGGATCCAGCGCCGGTGCTGCGCCTGGTCGAAGACCTGGGCCAGGTTCTTCTCCGTCTCGCCGATGTACTTGGACACCACCATCGACAGGTCGATGCGGTAGACGTCGGCGCCGACCTTGTCGCCGATCAGCGTGGCGGTGAGCGTCTTGCCGGTGCCGGGCGGGCCGAAGAACAGGCAGCGGTAGCCGGGCTTGAGCGCCTTGTCGAGCTGCCAGTCGCGCATCAGCGTGTCGCCGTGGCGGGCCCAGGTGATGATGGCCTCGACTTCTTCCATCACGTCGGGATCCAGCACCAGGTCGTCCCAGCCGAGCTTCGTCTCGATGAGCTTGGCGGGGAACTGCGTGCTGTAGTCGGGCTTGCGCGATTCGCCGGTGCACAGCAGGTCCAGCGTGTCGGCGCCGGCCAGCAGCGCCGAGCCGTACCAGGGTTCGCCCGGCGCCTCATGCGCGAGCCGCACCATCCCCAGGCGTCGCAGCGGCGCCGTCTCGTCCAGCATCTGGCGCAGCGCGAAGCGGCGCGACAGGTCCTCGCCCGCGAGCAGGAAGGCCGCCGTTTCCACCGTCGGCAGGAAACCGCCGTGGTGGCGGCCCTTCCAGCCGCCGAACTCGCAGAAGCCGCGGTCCAGGTTGCGGTTGCTGACGAAGAGCAGGTCCATCAGCTGCGGCCGCAGATGCGGCGCCAGCGCGAGCGCGAGCACCAGCCGCTCGGCCGGGCCGAGTCCGCCTTCGCGGATCAGGCGGGTGAGGTCGTCGTCAGGCTCGGCGGAGGGCGTCGACAGCGCCGGCAAGGACGGAGGCAGCGGCAGCTCGGCGCGATCCCCCGCGGCGCGCGGCGACGCCAGCGCGCCGTCCTGCCCGAAGTGCCCGGCCAGGCGCTGCTGCAGCACGCGATCCAGCCACTGCAACTCGGCTTCCAAGGCCCGCGCGTTGGTCGTCGCGCGCGGCGACGGGTCAGCGCCAGTCCACATGAATCACCCTTTCCATCCACGGATGCCGCAGCGTCGCGTAGCCCCATGGCAGTTGATCGATCAGCATGTCGAAGGGGCCGGGCTCGACCGAGAGCTGCCACGCGTCGTCGCGCCGCTCCAGATGGCCGGCGCGGCGCAGGAAGGTCCCGCGCAGCCCGTCGATCGAGGTCGTGCCCAGGATCCGCCAGTGCTGGATGACCGCGCCGATCAGGCCGTCGATCGCCTCGCGCTCGGCGTCGGAGAGATCGATCAGGCGCGGCAGCGGCGCGTCCAGCGGCAGGCCGCAGAGCAGCTTGTTGAGCACGAGCTCCGACTCCGGCGCGGCCGCGTGGCCGGTCGCGAGCGCCTGCAGCAGCAGCGCGGCGCGCGACGCCGCCTCCGGGCCGGTGAAGGCGCGCTCGTCGGCGAGGCCGAGCATCGAGAACAGCCGCGGCAGATACGGCGACACCAGCACCAGGCCCGCGTTGCCGACGGCGATCTGCTCGGCCAGCGGATCCGTGTCGGGTGCTTCTGTGGCGGTCGCCTGCTCAGGCGCGCGCGGCGCGGCCGGGGTCTTGCGCCATGGCAGCCGCAACACGTTCAGCGCGGCCGCCAGCACCGACGTGGCCGCGCGCACGGCGCGGTCGAACCAGCGCGTCGGCGGCTCGGAACCGGGCGGTGCGTGGCGCTCCAGGTCTTCGCGGACTTCCGCCTCGTAGTGCGCCGGATCGAAGTTCGACGAGGGATGGCGCACCGCATGACCGAGCGTCGCCTGCCAGAGCCGGCGACGTCGCGCTTCGACGGTCGCGCTGTCTGCGGCCGACGCCGGCGGGGACTTGGGCGAAGCGAAGCGTTGGGAATCCACTGGTCCGAGCGTCCTCGCCATGACCTCGTCGGGCACCTTGCCTGCCGCCACCGCGGCGATCCAGGCGGCGACGGCCTGCGCCGCGGGCTCGGCCATCCACAGGCTGAGCAGGCGCGGCAGCAGCGGCTCGGGC
>NZ_DASVNZ010000144.1:0-2911 GCF_036486225.1 Roseateles sp.
CACGTCCGGCCCCAGCGCCAGACCGGAGAGGCCGCCGGCGAAGATGCCGTCGGCGATCTGCACCGCGTCGTCGCCGCCGCTGACCAGGCCGCCGAAGAGGTAGCCGCTGCTGCAGCGCTGGGCCAGTTCGCCGATCAGTTCCTGCAGGTCGGGCGTGCCGCCGTCGGCGTGCAGCAGCAGGCTGCGGGATTCGCAGTCGGGTGTCAGCGGTTTCAGCCCTGAGAAGATCCGCCACTGTTCCGAAGGCAGGTCGCAGAGCATGACGACCAGCGCCGGCTCGTCGAAGTACTCGACGCCGCTGGCGCTCACCGCCAGCGCCGAGGCGCCGACCCAGCCGCAACCCGGCCAGCGTTCGCGGACCTCGTCCAGCAGCGCCTGCGCGTGCGGCACGTAGGGATGCGTGAGGTAGAGGAATCCCAGCGTCGGCGTCATGCCGGCGCGCTGCCCCTCCAGCTGGGCGCCGGCCAGCGCCAGCGCCATGTGGGGATCGGGGTGGGTGGCGTGCGCCTGGAGAAAGCGAGGCATGAACGGCCCTCGGGAGACTGGGGGGCTCAAGGCGCCTTGCGTTTGGCGGCGGTCTTGCGCGCGGGCGCGGCCTTCTTGGCGGCCGGCTTGGCCGCAGATCCGGCGGCGGCTCTGGCGGCCGGTCTGGCGGGCGCCTTGGGCGCTGCCTTGGCGGCGGGCTTGGTGGCCGAGGCCGCCGCCGCGGTCTGGGCCGTCTTCATCGCGTGGGAGGCGACCTGCGTGAACTGCTGGGTCAGCGCGTTCCACCATTGCATCGGATCGGCGCCGGCGGGTCTCGGGCCGGCAGCGTCGCCGGACTTCGCCTCGACCTTGGCGTCGGTCCTTGTTCCGGGTTCGACGTCGGTGTCCGTGCCGGGTGTCCTGTCCGCCTTCGTTTCGCTCCGCGGAGCGGGGGCGGCGTCCGCGGCCGGCGGCACCGGCGGCGTCTTCAGCACGTCCTTCAGGTCCGCCATCGGCACGTTCATCGCGTGCAGCGTGGACAGCGTCATGCGCTGCACCTCCAGCGCCTGGATGGTGGCGGTGAGCATGCGGGCGTTGTTCTCGAGCCAGAACTGCACGGTGCGCAGCTCGTTGATGCGCTTGTCCAGCTCCTCGGGGTCCAGCGTCGGCGCGACCCACTGGTTGAAGCCGGGGATCGCCGCGCCGGCGTTCTTCATCATGCCCTGCAGGAAGTCGAAGCCCGGAACGAATTTGCTGAAGTCGGTGTCCGCCATGGTGTCTCCTCGATGCCGTCCTCGCCGGAGCTCCTCGCGCGCGGCGGGGAGGCCGGGGGCGGCCATGCCGCACTATCCTACGTCCTGGCGGCGACCGTCCGGTGTCGGGAAGGGCGGTGGCCGCGTCAGGTCGGAATGTGGTTCAGGTCGGCCCAGCCCGTCCACAGGATCTGGATGCCGATGCACAGCAGCACGAAGGCCATCAGCCGCATCATGACCAGGGTGCCGACCTCGCCCATCTTCATGAGCAGCCGGCCGCCGTTGCGGTAGACCAGGTAGACCACGGCGGCGGTGATGGCCGCGCCGATGGCGGCCACGCCCGCGCCCATCACGTAGGGCACCGGCGATCTGGGGATCTGCGCGCCCAGCGCGATCGCCGCGGCGATGCTGCCCGGACCGGTCGTCAGCGGGAAGGTGATGGGGAAGAAGCTGCGACGGACGATCTCGGCCTCGGTGATGTCGCCGGGCGAGGCGTGCACCACGGCGGTCTGGACGTCGTCGGTCTCGTTGCGGGTGAGCATCACCCAGGCGCTGTAGGCCACCAGCAGGCCGCCGCCGACGCGCACGACCGGCAGCGAGATGCCGAACAGGTCCAGCACGTAGGTGCCCACCAGCAGCGACACCATGATCACGACCCAGCCGTTGATCGCGACCTGGCGGGCCAGCCGCTTGAGGACCTTGTCGTCGCCGCCGGCCGCGCCGATGACGATCGGGGCGACGCCCACCGGGTTGATGATGGGCAGCAGCGTGAGCGGCACCAGGAACAGCGATTGGAGGAAGGACGGCAGGGGGTCCAAGATGGGGACTCCAGGGAAAGAATCGGCGCAGTGTGCCGCAACTCGGTCACCGCGATCCGGGTCGCGGCATCAGGGTTACCTCGAAGCCCTGCTCCTTGAGCAGGGTGGTCAGCGCGCGCGGTCCCGTCATGTGCATCGCGCCCACGGCCACCAGCAGCGATTGACCGCGCTGGTGCAGCTCGGAGATGCGCTGCGCGAGGGCCGGATTGCGCCCGTCGTTGATGCGCTGCAGCGCGGCGCGGTCGGCGGCGTCGGTCACGCAGTCGCACCAGTCGGCATATCGGTTCAGCCGGCCCAGATCGCCGCGGTCGTAGACCGCCACCATCGTGTCCAGCGTGCGCAGCAGCGACTTCGGGCGTTCGAGCTGCTGCAGGTTGGAACGCAACTCGTGCCGCGCCGCGTCGGCGTCGGCGGGCAGCAGCGCCTCGAGCTGGCCCTGCAGCGTCTCCAGCGCCAGCACCGGCAGGCCGCGGTCGCGCGCCCACTGGCTCAGCAGCATCTCCTGCCCGTAACGCACGTCCAGTCCCAGCGACCGGGCGCGCAGCAGCATGTAGGTGCTGGTCTGCAGCAGCGGATGCATCGCGGCCAGCGCCTGCGGGTCCACACAGACGGCCACGGCCTGCGCGTCCAGGCGCCGGCGCATCGCGGCGTCCAGCGGCAGCTCGGGCATGGCCGGCATCTTCCAGGCGTCGCGGTCCAGCGGGTCGAGCTCCAGCGCCACGGCGTCGACCTCGTCCAGGGCCTTGCGCAGCCGCGGCCCGGGCGCGGCCCAGCCCGGCTTGCCCACGTGCAGGCTGGCGTACAGGTAGGAGGTCTGTCCGTCGCGCCTGATCGTCCACATCAGGCCGCGGTCCCTGGCCTGGGCGGCGAGGCGAT
>NZ_DASVNZ010000152.1:0-14063 GCF_036486225.1 Roseateles sp.
AACGTCCGCTACCTGCCGGATTCGCCGCTGCCGGCGGCGTTGGCACTGACCGACGACCTCGATGGCGCGTTCGCGCACGGCCGCGAGGGCCTGATCGTCGTCGCGACGCCGATGTCGGGCCTGCGGGGCATGCTGGCGCAACTGCCGGCGGGCGCGCGCGCGCAGTGGCTGTGCAAGGGCTTCGAGGCCGGCACCGGGCTGCTGGGCCACGAGATCGCGCGCGAGGTGGCGCCGCAGCTGGCCACCGGCATCCTGTCGGGGCCGAGCTTCGCGCAGGAAGTGGCTGCGGGTCAGCCGACCGCGCTGGTGTCCGCGTCGGGTGACGCGGCGCTCGCGCAATTGGGCGTGTCGGCCTTCCACAGCGAACGGCTGCGCGTGTACTCGTCCGCCGATCCGGTCGGCGTCGAAGTCGGCGGCGCGGTGAAGAACGTGATGGCGATCGCTGTCGGCATCGCCGATGGGCTGCGCCTCGTTGCCGAGGCGAAGGGCGTGAAGGGGCCAGGACTCAACGCCCGTGCCGCGCTGATCACGCGCGGGCTCGCCGAGATGCAGCGGCTCGCGCTCGCGCTGGGCGCGCAGCAGGAGACGCTGCTCGGGCTCGCGGGCCTGGGCGACCTCGTGCTCACGGCCACGGGCGATCTGTCGCGCAACCGCCGCGTCGGCCTGCTGCTCGCCGAGGGCCTGGACCTGCCCGGCATCCTCGTGAAGCTGGGCCACGTCGCCGAAGGCGTCTACAGCGCGCCGACCGTGCTGGCGCGCGCGCAGCGAGCCGGCGTCGACATGCCGATCACCGCCGCGGTCGTGGAAGTCCTGGAAGGCCGCATGACCACGCATGAAGCCCTGGACGCGCTGATGGGGCGCCAGGCGAAGGCCGAGTGGTGAAGCGTCGCGGGTTGATCGCAGCGGCCACCGCCACGGCTGCCACGGCCGCGTTCGGCGCGTGGCCGTTATCCGGTCGCGCGGCGACGACGTGGCCGTCCCGGCCGATCCGACTCGTCGTGCCGTTCCCCGGCGGAAGCTCGCCGGATCTGATCGCACGTTATCTCGCCGAGCCGCTTGCACAGGCGCTCGGCCAGGCCATCGTCATCGACAACAAGCCGGGCGCGGGCGGCAACATCGGCACCGGTGCAGTCGCGAAGGCCGCTCCGGATGGGCACACGCTGCTGTTCACGATCCAGGGGCCGTTGATCACCGCGCCGCTGCTCGCGAAGTCCTTGCCCTATGACCCGCAGCGCGAGTTGCGAGCGGTCAGCTTCATCGCGAGTTCGCCGAACGTGCTGGTCGTGCCGCCGTCGCTCGGCGTGGACACGCTCGCGCAGTTCGTCGCGCTGGCGAAGCAGCGCGCGGGGGCGTTGAACTACGGCAGCATCGGCATCGGCAGTGCCGCGCATCTGGCGATGGAATCATTCATCGCCCGCGCCGGGCTGAAGCTCGTGCACGTGCCGTATGCCGGCTTCCCGCAGGTCGTGAATGCGATGCTGGCCGGCCAGATCCACGCGGGCTTCATGGTGCCGGCGATCGCGATGCCGCAGGTGAAGGCCGGGAAGTTGAAGGCACTGGCAGTGACCAGCGCCGGGCGCTTCGGCGCGCTCGCGGAACTGCCGACGGTCGCCGAGTCCGGATATCCCGGCTTCGAAGCCACCTCGTGGCAGGCGCTGCTGGCGCCGGCTGGAACACCCGAAGCGATCGTGCGTCGCGTGGCCGACGAGGTCATCCGCATCGTCCGTGGCGATGCCTTCCGGCGCGAACTGCTGCCGCTGTACTTCAGTGCGGCGGGCACCTCGCCCGAAGGGCTCGACAGCCTCATGAGCGACGAACGCAAGCGCTGGGGCGCGTTGATCAAGCAGTTGAAGCTGGAGCGCGAATAGCGGCTTAGCCGCCGTCGGCGTAGCCGTTCTGCCGCCACGCCTCGAACACCGCCACCGCTACCGCGTTGCTGAGGTTCAGACTGCGCTGACCTTCGCGCATCGGCAGGCGCACGCGTTGTTCGAGCGGGAAGCTGTCGCGCAGCGCCGTTGGCAGGCCCGCCGTCTCGCAGCCGAAGACCAGCCAGTCGCCGGGCTTGAGTTCGACCGACGGCAGCAGCCGGCTGCCGCGCGTCGTGAACGCGAACATGCGCGTCGCGTCGGGCTGCTCGGCGGCGATGAAGCGCTCCCAGTCCGCATGCCGCAGCACTGGCGCGTACTCGTGATAGTCGAGACCCGCGCGCTGCAGCAGCTTGTCCTCCATCGAGAACCCCAGCGGCTCGATCAGATGCAGCCGGCAGCCCGTATTGGCCGCGAGCCGGATCACGTTGCCGGTGTTGGGCGGAATCTCCGGATGGACCAGCACGATGTTGAACATGGGGCGAAGCTCTTTCCACAGGAATCAGGGCGTGCGCGCGACGACCCAGGCCTGCACGTCGCGGGCGCCCGCGCGTTGCAAGGCCAGCGCGGCCTCATGCAGCGTGGCGCCACTGGTCATGACGTCGTCGACGATCGCGACACGCAGCCCGTGCACCGGCTTCACGACGGCGAACGCGCCGCGCAGGTTGCCGCGGCGCTCGTCGAGCGGCAACTGCGCCTGCTGGTCGGTGTGGCGCACGCGCATCAGGGTCAGCGCGCAAAGGCGTGATTGTCGCTGCGCCTGCAACGCTGACTGCGACTGCATCCCGGAGGGGAGGGCGAGTCGCCGCGCGATCTCGTGCGCCTGGTTGTAGCCGCGCTCGCGCAAGCGCTGCGTGGAGAGCGGGACCGGCACGATCAGATCGGGCGGCTCGACCTGCGCCAGTGCGATCGCCCGCGACAGCCGCGCCGCGAGCAGCGGCGCGTGCTCCAGCCGCTCGCCGAATTTGAGCCCGAGCAGCAGCCGGTCCCATGGGAACACGTAGTCCATCGCCGCGACGCAACGCGACAGCGGCATTGGATGCGATGCGCAACGCCCGCAGCGCATCGCGCCCGTGGCGCGCGTGCCGGCCGGCAGCCGCAGGGCGCAGAGCGCGCAACGCGGTCCCGCGTCGACCGGGTGCTGCACTTCGCAGTCCTCGCACAGCGGCCCGCGGCACCAGCATCGGCAGAACGCGCACTGCCCCGGCCAGAGCCGCGCGAGGCCGCTTGCCATCGAGGATCGCGCCAATGCCCGGCGCCGGAACAGGTCAAGCATGGCCGCCTACAATCCCGCCCCATGACTGGAGATGAGGCCTTGCCGCCGAGCACACAGCAGATCGATGCGGGCGCGGCGCTCCGGCAGCGCCGTCGCCTGGCCGCATCGGACCAGGCCCCGTGGCTGCATCAGGAAGTGGCCGCGCGCATGCTGGACCGGCTGCCGGTGATCCGGCTGCAGCCGACGGCCGTGCTGCAGAGCCGGCCCTCCGTCGGCGGCGGTGATGAAGGCCTGCGCCAGCACTACCCGCAAGCCACGCAGCTGTGGCTCGAACCCGACGCCGACGTGCGCGCGCTGCTCGCGCAGCGCCTCAAGCGCGGCTTCATGCAATCGATGGTGGACAAGCTGCGCGGCAGCGCACCGACCGAGCTCATTGCCGAGCCGCCTCCCGGCGCCGCGCAACTGGCGTGGTCCAACATGGAACTCCACGCCGAGTCCGACAAGCCCGAGCTCGTGAAGCGCTGGCACGCCGGCCTGTCGGTCGAAGGCTGCCTGATGTTCTCGTGCCTCGGTCCCGACAGCTTCATCGAACTGCGCCCGATCTTCGCCCGCGAGGGCTGGGGGCCGCCGGCACCGGACTGGGTCGACATGCACGACCTTGGCGACCTGCTGGTGCACGCGGGCTTCGCGGATCCGGTGATGGACCAGGAGCATCTGACGCTGACCTGGGGCTCGCCGCAGGACCTGCTGCGTGATCTTCGCGCGCTGGGCGGCAACCTCGCACCGGCCCGCCTGCGCGGTCTGCGCACGAAAGCATGGCGCGAGCGGCTCATGCACGCGCTCGAGTCGTTGCGCGGCGCCGACGGCCGCCTGTCGCTGAGCATCGAACTGGTCTACGGCCATGCGTTCAAGCCTCAACCGAAGGTGAAGATCGCGGCCACCACCGAGGTCTCGCTGGACCAGATGCGGGCGATGGTGCGCGGCGCGGGCAAACACTGACCCCCGTCCATCGCGGGCTCGGCTAGCCGCGCGTTGCCAGAGGGCGAGAGCGCACCATTCTGCGGGTAATCCTGGGCGGTTCGGCGCGTCGCGCCCAGTCATAGTGCGCCAGGGGGGTGGGCTAGAATCCGCCCCCGACTGGAGTACGTCTGCTGGCCCCGTAGGTTTCCGCCATCGCCTGGCGCCGGAGCCCGCGCTACGAGCGGGCTCGAGCACCAAAGCCGCCTGGAAGAGACCTGGGTGACAAGAGCTTGAGAAAGACTGGATAAAGAGACGACCATGACGATTGAACACAGTTGTGTGCAACTGGGGCGCCGCTGCAGCCAGCTCGCGTTCGGCCTGACGGCCGCGCTGGCCAGCCAGGTCGCCTTGGCGGTCAACGACCTCCCCGGAGGCCCGGCCGTCAACCAGCTGAATCTGCACCCGCCGGTCACCAAGATCGCGCACGAGCAGATGTGGCTGCACAACATGATGCTGATCCTCTGTCTGGCGATCTTCATCGCCGTGTTCGGGGTCATGTTCTATTCGATCTTCAAGCACCGGAAGTCCAAGGGCGCCGTGCCCGCGAACTTCCATGAGAGCGTGAAGGTCGAGATCGCGTGGACCGTCGTGCCCTTCATCATCGTCATCCTGATGGCGCTGCCCGCGACCAAGGTCGTCGTGGCGATGAAGGACACCACCAACTCCGACATCACGATCAAGGCCACCGGCTACCAGTGGAAGTGGGGCTACGACTACCTGAAGGGCGAGGGCGAGGGCATCGGCTTCGTCTCGACGCTGGACGCCTCGCACCGCGCGCTGTCGGACTCCGGCCATCCCGGCCAGGTCGACAACTACCTGCTCAAGGTCGACAACCCGCTGGTGGTGCCGGTCGACAGGAAGATCCGCATCATCACCACCGCCGACGACGTGATCCACGCCTGGATGGTGCCGGCCTTCGGCGTCAAGCAGGACGCGATCCCCGGATACGTGCGCGACACCTGGTTCAAGGCCGAACAGGTCGGCGACTTCTACGGCCAGTGCGCCGAGCTCTGCGGCAAGGAGCACGCGTACATGCCGATCCACGTCAAGGTGCTCAGCGCCAAGGACTACAGCGCCTGGGTCGGCGAGGAACAGAAGAAGATCGCCGCCAAGGCGGACGATCCGAGCAAGGTCTGGACGATGGACGAGCTGCAGGCCCGCGGCCAGAAGCTGTTCGACGCCAACTGCGCGGTCTGCCACAAGGCCGACGGCAAGGGCGCGGGCCAGTTCCCGGCGCTGGACGGTTCCGCGATCGTGAAGGCCGACGACCACACGCAGCAGCTCCATCTGGTGCTGAACGGCAAGGGCCAGATGCCGGCCTGGAAGACGGTGCTCAAGGACAGCGAGATCGCCGCCATCGTGACGTACACGAAGAACGCCTGGTCCAACAAGACCGGCCAGATCGTGCAGCCGTCGGAAGTCGTGGCGGAGCGCGCCAAGTGACCCCGGTCACGCGCGCATGACCTGACCCCCGACCCGCTCCCGCTTCGACTGAACGATTGAACGCCAGATCGCCACGGCGACTAGCCACCGAGGATTTGACATGAGTGCAGTGCTCGACCACCCGACCGGTCATGCCCATGACCATGACGATCACCACGACCACCACGCCCCGACAGGCTGGCGGCGCTGGGTCTTCGCGACGAACCACAAGGACATCGGCACGATGTACCTGCTGTTCAGCTTCACGATGCTGATGGTCGGCGGCATCCTGGCGCTGTGCATCCGTGCCGAGCTGTTCCATCCGGGCCTGCAGTTCTTCAATCCTGAGCTGTTCAACCAGTTCACGACGATGCACGGCCTGATCATGGTGTTCGGCGCGATCATGCCGGCCTTCGTCGGCTTCGCGAACTGGATGATCCCGCTGCAGATCGGCGCGTCGGACATGGCCTTCGCGCGGATGAACAACTTCAGCTTCTGGCTGATGATCCCGGCGGCGCTGATGCTGGTGGGCTCGTTCTTCATGCCCGGCGGCGCGCCGGCGGCGGGCTGGACGCTCTACGCGCCGCTGACGCTGCAGATGGGCCCGTCGATGGACGCCGGCATCTTCGCGATGCACATCCTGGGCGCGTCCTCGATCATGGGCTCGATCAACATCATCGTGACCATCCTCAACATGCGCGCCCCCGGCATGACGCTGATGAAGATGCCGATGTTCGCGTGGACCTGGCTGATCACCGCCTACCTGCTGATCGCGGTGATGCCGGTGCTGGCCGGCGCGATCACGATGACGCTGACGGACCGCCATTTCGGCACCAGCTTCTTCACGCCCTCGGGCGGCGGCGACCCGGTGATGTACCAGCACATCTTCTGGTTCTTCGGCCACCCCGAGGTCTACATCATGATCCTACCGGCGTTCGGCATCGTGAGCCAGATCGTCCCGGCCTTCGCCCGCAAGCGCCTGTTCGGCTACGCCTCGATGGTGTACGCGACGGCCTCGATCGCGATCCTGTCCTTCATCGTGTGGGCGCACCACATGTTCGCCACCGGCATGCCGGTCACGGGCCAGCTGTTCTTCATGTACGCGACGATGCTGATCGCGGTCCCGACCGGCGTGAAGATCTTCAACTGGCTGGCGACGATGTGGCGCGGCTCGATGACCTTCGAGACCCCGATGCTGTGGGCCGTCGGCTTCATCTTCGTGTTCACGATGGGCGGCTTCACGGGCCTCATCCTGGCGGTCGCACCGGTCGACATCCAGCTCCAGGACACCTACTACGTGGTGGCCCACTTCCACTACGTGCTGGTGGCCGGCTCGCTGTACGCGCTGTTTGCCGGCGTCTACTACTGGGGGCCGAAGTGGAGCGGCGTCATGTACTCGGAGACGCGCGGAAAGATCCACTTCTGGGGCTCGCTGATCTTCTTCAACCTGACCTTCTTCCCGATGCACTTCCTCGGCCTGGCCGGCATGCCGCGACGCTACGCCGACTACCCGATGCAGTTCGCCGACTTCAACGCGGTGGCCTCGATCGGCGCCTTCGGCTTCGGTCTGATGCAGGTCTACTTCTTCCTCGCCGTGGCCATCCCGATGATGCGCGGCAAGGGCGAGAAGGCCCCGCAGAAGCCCTGGGAAGCCGCCGAAGGCCTGGAATGGGAAGTGCCGTCGCCGGCGCCGTTCCACACCTTCGAGACGCCGCCCAAGCTGGACGTGACGGCCACGAAGATCATCGCCTGATCGACATCACCACCGCAGCGGAACCCGAGGACCGATCGATGTCGCCGACGCCCGAGCAACGCAAGAGCAACCTGCGCCTGGCCCTCATCCTGGCCAGCGTGGCGGCGATCTTCGGGATCGGCTTCGTGGTCAAGATCGCGTTTCTCGGGGCGTCATGACCGAACCGACCAAGCGCGCCAGCTGGATCCGCCGGGAGAACCTGCGGATGACCGGCAAGCTGCTGGTCGTGGTGGCGGTGATGTCGTGCTTCGGTTACGCGCTGGTGCCGATGTACCGCGCGATCTGCACCGCGCTGGGCATCAACGTGCTGTCGCTGTCGGAGCGCCAGCACGCGGTGCGCGCCGAGGACGTGAAGAACACGCAGATCGACTACAGCCGGACGATCTCGATCGAGTTCGACGCCAACGCCCGCGGCCCGTGGGACTTCAAGCCGGCCAAGCGCCACCTGACGGTCCATCCGGGTGAGCTGACGACGGTGATGTACACCTTCCAGAACATCCAGACGCGGACCATGTCGGCGCAGGCGATCCCGAGCTACGCGCCCAAGCAGGCGACGCCGTATTTCAACAAGCTGGAGTGCTTCTGCTTCAACGAGTACACGCTGAAGCCGGGCGAGCAGAAGGAGTGGCCGGTGGTGTTCGTCATCGACCCGAAGATCCCGAAGGACGTGCGCACGATCACGCTGTCGTACACCTTCTTCGAGATCGCGGGGAAGGGCAAGGCGCAGGCGAACCTGTCGGCGCCGACCACGGTGAAGACGCCCGCGGGCGACGTGAAGATCCAGCCCGGCGCCTGAGCGACGGGCTGAGCAGAACGACGATGTAGATGATGTCCGATGACCTGAAGCCGGGCGAGGATCTGAAGCAGGCGATGCAGCGCAAGGGGTCCTTCTGGGCCACGCTGCGCGCGGTGGCCTGGTCCTTCTTCGGCGTGCGCAAGGGATCGGATTACGAGAAGGATGTATCGCAGCTCAATCCGCTGCACGTGATCGCGGCCGGCGTCATCGCCGCGGCGGTGTTCGTGGTCGGATTGATCCTGCTGGTCCGCTGGGTGGTGAGCAGCGGTGCGGCAATGAACTGAGAACCGAGTTCGAGGAGAAGAACGCATGTCGGCAACGACGACTCATGGCAACACGCCTTATTACTTCGTGCCCGGCCCGTCGCGGCATCCGGCGATGGCCGCGTTCGGCCTGTTCTGGGTGATCCTGGGCGCGGGCCAGTGGATCAACGGCCACGACTGGGGCAAGTGGTCGCTGCTGTTCGGGCTGCTGTGGTGGGCGTTCACGCTCAAGCAGTGGTTCGGCGACGCGATCCGCGAGAGCGAGACCGGCCAGTACAGCGACCGCATCGACCTGTCGTTCCGCTGGAGCATGGGCTGGTTCATCTTCTCGGAGGTGATGTTCTTCGCGGCCTTCTTCGGCGCGCTGTTCTGGTCGCGCGGCTACAGCATCCCGACGCTGGGCAGCCTGGACAACGCGCTGCTGTGGCCGGACTTCAACGGCCTGTGGCCGAGCGTCGCCGCCGGTGCGACGGCGTCGCCGGCGGGCACGGTGGACGCGTTCGCGACGATGGGCCCGTGGCCGATCCCGACGATCAACACCGCGCTGCTGCTGACCTCGGGCATCACGCTGACCATCGCGCACCATGCGCTGATCGCGGGCCAACGCGCCAAGACGATCGCGTGGATGTGGATCACGGTGCTGCTGGGCATGACCTTCCTGGGCTTCCAGGGCTACGAGTACTTCCACGCGTACCACGAGCTCAACCTGAAGCTGAACTCGGGCATCTTCGGCTCCACCTTCTACATGCTGACGGGCTTCCACGGCTTCCACGTGTTCGTGGGCATGCTGATGCTGCTGTTCATCACGCTGCGGCTGATGAAGGGGCACTTCACGCCGGACCGCCACTTCGGCTTCGAGGGCGCCGCCTGGTACTGGCACTTCGTGGACGTGGTGTGGCTGGGCCTCTACGTTATCGTCTACTGGCTGTGACCGCGCCGTCCGGCGCGATCCCCTGAACGAACAAGCGCCGCTCGATGCGGCGCTTTTCTTTTGACGGCGACCTCGATCGACGAGCGGATCGCGGGGCCGGATCAGGCGATGATCGCCTTCCGATCACTTGCCGATCGGCAGCCCGGTGGGATGGATCCATCCCATCCAGGCGCTGAAGAGGATGAACAGGAACAGCGCCACCGACAGCCCGACGCGCACCGCCAGCGCGCGGGCCATGGTGGCCTTGCCCTTCTGCCTGCGCAGCATCAGGATGCCGGCCGAAAAGAGCGCGGCCAGGATGCCGATGAACGCGATGAGGACGATGACTTTCATGGCGGACGATTATTCCCATCCGGCCCCGACGGGGCCATCGGGCCGGGCCCGAAGGCGTCACGCCGTCGTGGTGATCGCGACGATCGCCGGCGTGGCGGCGGCGCTGTCGCTCGGCACCTGGCAACTCGATCGGGCCGATCAGAAAATGACGATGCAGCGGGCGATCGACGAACGCGGGCAGGAGGCGCCGCTCGCGACCGCCGCGCTGCCGCCGGCCGATCAGCCGCCGCCGTCGGCGCTTGAACATCGCCGCGCCGCGGTGGTCGGCGAATGGGACACGGCGCACGCGGTCTACCTCGACAACCGCGTGATGGACGGCCACACCGGCTTCTACGTGCTCACGCCGCTGAAGCTCGCGGGCCGCCATGACGCGATCCTGGTGCAACGCGGTTGGGCGCCGCGCAATGTGGCCCGGCGCGAGGCGCTGCCGCCGGTGTCGACCCCGACGGGCGAGGTGCGGATCGAAGGCCGCCTGGCGGCCTCCGTGTCCAAGGCCTATGCGCTGAGCCGGGACGCGGAGACGGGGCCGATCCGGCAGAATGTGGACCTCGCGGCCTTGCAGGCCGAGACCGGTCTGCGACTGCTGCCGCTGGTGCTGCTCCAGACGGAGCCGGACCAGATGGCGCCGGCGGGCGGCGCGGCACCCGCGACATCTGCGGCCCCCGCGGCGGAAGCCGCCGACGGTCTGCACCGCCACTGGCCGCCGCCCGCCGTCGACGTCCACAAGCATTACGGGTATGCATTTCAATGGTTTGCACTTGCGGCGCTGATCCTGGGTCTTTATGTCTGGTTCCAAGTCCTCGCTCCCTATCGCGCGGGCCGAGCCGCCCGTGCCACCAAGGTCTCCGATGAACAGCGTGATGCGTGACGAGCACGACCATGGCCGCGATGCCGCCCCGGCGCCCGTCGACACGCCGCTGCCGCCGGACGGTCCGGTGACGATGGCGGTCCATTCGGTGCCGATGCCCGACCTCGATCCTCCCAAGCGCACGCGTTGGACGCTGTGGCTGGTGATGCTGGTCTGCGCGGCGCCGGTGATCGCGTCGTACTTCAGCTTCTACGTGCTGGACCTGCGCGGCCGCGCCTACAGCGACCTGATCACGCCGACGCGAGACCTGCCGGCCGCGATGGCGCTGACGACGCTGCAGGGCGCGCCGGTGGCGGCCGAATCGCTCAAGGGCCAATGGCTGCTGACCTACGTGCCGGACCGCGCCTGCGACGAAGCCTGCGAGCGCATGCTCTTCATGCAGCGCCAGCTGCGCGAGATGCTCGGCAAGGACCGCGACAAGCTCGACAAGCTGGTGCTGGTGCCGGACGACGTCACGCTGACGCCGGCGCAGATCGACGCGCTGACCGGCCACGGCGCGCCGGCGACGGTGCTGCGCGCCCCGCGCGCGGCGATCGAAGGCTGGCTGATGGCCGCGCCGGGACGCCGCATGGGCGAGCACCTCTTCCTGGTCGATCCGATGGGGCGCTGGATGCTGCGCTCGCCGGCCACGCCGGAGCCGTCCCGCCTGAAGAAGGACCTCGAGCGCCTGATGCGCGCCAACGCCGGCTGGGACAAGCCCGGCCGGTGATGACGAGGACGACCCGCGCATGAACGGATTGGCGATCGGTTTCGATTTCGAGCCGCTGCTGGAGCTGCTGGCGATGGCCGCGCTCGTCGGCGCGGTGCCGCTGGTCTGGTGGCAATGGCGGCATCGCGGCGACGCAGCAGCCAAGCGGCTGCGCGCGCTGACGGTGCTCGCGACCTTCCTGACCTTCGACCTGATCCTGATCGGTGCGCTGACGCGGCTGACCGATTCCGGCCTCGGCTGCCCGGACTGGCCCGGCTGCTACGGCAGCGCCTCGCCGATCGGCGCGAAGGCCGAGATCCTCGCCGCGCAGACGGCGATGCCGACCGGACCGGTGACGCACGGCAAGGCGTGGATGGAGATGCTGCATCGCTACATGGCGGGCGGCGTCGGTTTCCTGCTCGTGGTGCTGGCGGTGGTGAGCTGGTGGGTGTGGTGGCGCGGCCGCCGCACCGGCGAGGCGACGCCGTCGCCGTGGTGGGCGACGCTGTCGCTGGTCTGGATCCTGGTGCAGGGGTTCTTCGGCGCCTGGACGGTGACGATGAAGCTCTTCCCCGCGATCGTGACGACGCACCTGCTGCTTGCGCTGGGGCTGCTGATGCTGCTGGCCTGGCAGGCCGAGTCCTACGCGCCGAAACCGCTGGCCTGGTCCGCGGGATTGAGACGCGCGTTCGCGGCCTTCACGGTGCTCGCGATCGCGCAGGTGGCGCTGGGCGGTTGGGTCAGCACGAACTATGCAGTGCTGGCCTGCCAGGACTTCCCGACCTGCCAGGGACAATGGCTGCCGCCGACCGACTTCGAACACGGCTTCACGCTGTGGCGCGAGCTGGGTCGCGGCGCCCACGGCGGCTGGCTGCCCTTCGAGGCGCTGACGGCGATCCACCTGGCGCATCGCGGCGGCGCGATGATCGTGTTCGCCGCGCTGCTGGCGCTGGCCTGGGCCTTGTGGCGGCAGGGCGGCAGCCGGACGGGTGGAGAGGGCGGCAACGACGGCGGCGGTCTCGAAGCCCGACGCTGGGCGCGCCGCCTGCTGGCGGTCGGCGCGTGGCAACTGGCCTCGGGGCTGTCCAACGTGGTGCTGGGGTGGCCGCTGGTGGCCGCGCTGGCCCATACCGGCGGCGCCGCGGCGCTGCTGCTGATGTGTGCGATCGTGCTGGCGCGGCTGCGTGCCGGCACGACCCGCGATGTGATCGAGCCGGTGCCCGTGCGCGCCGGCATCCTGACGATGGGTTCGAAATGAGTTCCGCGACGCAGGCCGCCATGCCCTCCCGCTGGTGGCAGTTCTACCAACTGACCAAGCCCCGGGTCGTGCAGCTGATCGTGTTCTGCGCGGTCATCGGCATGGCGCTGGCGATCCCCGGCCTGCCGCAGGGCGACGAGTGGGTGCGCCTGATCGCCGGCACCGGCGGCATCTGGCTGGTGGCGGGCGCGGCGGCGGCGTTCAACTGCCTGATCGAGCAGCACATCGACGCCAAGATGAAGCGCACCGCGTGGCGGCCCACCGCGCGCGGCGAGCTCAGTCGCAACCAGACGCTGCTGTTCTCGGGCGGCTTGTGCGCGCTGGGGTCGGCGATCCTGTACGTGCTGGTGAATCCGCTGACGATGTGGCTGACCTTCGCGACCTTCGTCGGCTACGCGATCATCTACACGATGATCCTGAAGCCGATGACGCCGCAGAACATCGTGATCGGCGGCGCGTCGGGCGCGATGCCGCCGGTGCTGGGCTGGGCGGCGATGCGCGGCGAGCTGGGCTCGGAAGCCTGGCTGATGTGCCTGATCATCTTCCTGTGGACGCCGCCGCACTTCTGGGCGCTGGCGCTGTATCGCAGCGAGGACTACCGCAAGGCGGGTCTGCCGATGCTGCCGGTGACGCACGGCAACGAGTTCACGCGGCTGCAGATCTTCCTCTACACCTGGGTGCTGTTCGCGGCGACGCTGCTGCCCTTCCTGACGGGCATGAGCGGCTGGCTCTACCTGGCCGCGGCGGTCGTGCTGGGACTGATGTTCTGCCATCACGCGTTCAAGCTGTGGCGGGCGTACTCGGAAGCGCTGGCGCGCAAGACCTTCATGTTCTCGCTCCTGCATCTGTCGCTGCTCTTCGGCGCGCTGCTGCTGGACCACTACGTCAGTCCCTGGATCAGTTGAACTGCCTCGGACCACGGACCCTTCTTTCGGATCGGATGTGCGGATGATCTCGCGACGTTCTCTCGGACTCGGCGCCTTGGGCAGCCTGGGCGCGCTCGGCGCGGCGACGCTGCTGGCGGGCTGCGACAAGCTGGGCTTCTCTTCGGCGCCCAAGGCCAGCTTCCAGGGCGTGGACCTGACCGGCGCGGCCTACGCGCGCGGCTTCAGCCTGCCCGACCAGAACGGCAAGACGCGCACGCTGGAAGACTTCAAGGGCAAGGTCGTCGTGGTGTTCTTCGGCTTCACCCAATGCCCGGACGTCTGCCCGACCACGCTGGCCGAACTGGCGCAGGTCAAGAAGGCCCTCGGGCCGGACGGCGACAAGGTGCAGGGCGTGTTCGTCACCGTCGATCCGGAACGCGACAAGCCCGAGCTGCTGAAGGCCTACCTCGAGAGCTTCGACCCCGGCTTCGTCGCGCTGCGCGGCACGCCGGAGCAGCTCAAGGAAACGGCCAAGGAGTTCAAGATCTACTACGCCAAGGTGCCCGGGAAGACCCCGGACAGCTACACCATGGACCACACGGCGGCGAGCTTCCTGTTCGATCCGCAGGGGCGGGTGCGGGTGTTCTCGCGCTATGGCGCGGGGGCGACGGCGTTGATGGGCGACATCAAGGCGTTGATCGCGGGGCAGTAATCCGGCGATCGGCCTGCGGGGGCCAGGGGGCCGGCCCTCATACGTGTCACATGTTCCACAAATCGGGCCGGC
>NZ_DASVNZ010000169.1:0-16149 GCF_036486225.1 Roseateles sp.
GCCCGCGCCTGCGCCCGCACGCGCGTATCCGCCGCGCCGGCGGCGCGCTGCACCGGATGCAGCCGCCAGGGGAAGCCGGCCTCGGCCGGCAGCGCCAGCGCGGCCGTTCCGGCGGTGGCATTGATGACGTAGAGCACCCGCTCGAAGACCGCGTCCGCGCGTCCCGCGCCGTCGAGCCGCCCGACGATCACGCCCGCCTGCTGGCCCGGGCCGGTGTTGTGGAAGACCAGCCGGCGCGCTATCTCCTGCGGATCAGACAGCCGGAACAGCGGCGTGCTCGCGCGCATCCGCAACTGGTCGAGGAACACGCGCCGCGTCCAGGCGATCCGCGCCGGACCGGGCTTGATCGCCGGATCGGCCAGCAACGGACGCAGCAGGGCGTAGTCCTGGCTGCTGTCGCGCGCCGGCGGCAATCCGGCGCCGAAGCCGTTGTCGCGGCCGGACCAGTCCAGCCGGTTGAACCAGTCGCCCGAGTCGTAGCTGTTGCGGTCCATGGACTTGGAGCGCAGCAGCTCGCCGCCGGCGTGGAAGTAGGCGACGCCCTGGCTCAAGGCATTGAGCCCGAGCGCCACCGCCTGCGTGCGGGCGCGGTCGTCGGCGCTGGTCGTGCGCGGCAGCTTCAGCACGAGCGCGTCGAACAGCGTCTGGTTGTCGTGGTTCTCGACGTAGTTGACGACCTCCGCCGGCACCGAGGCATAGCCGGCGGGCTGATCGCCGTAGGGCAGCTGTTCGCCGGCGATGCGGCGGCCGTCAGCGGTCTCCAGCGCGAAGCCGCGCAGCGTGCCCGCCATCGAGAGCTTGAGCAGGTCGCCCTGGCGCAGCAACTCGTCGCGGCGCGCGGCATCACCGGCCGGCGCCGGCACGATGAACCCGGGCCGGCGGGCCGAGGTGGCCGCGTCGTCGCCCGCCGCGCCGCCTCGCACGGCGTCGCGGCCGCGATCGCTGAAGGTGCCGATGCTGGTGCCGTTCAGCGACAGCTGCGAGGCCTGCACGAAACGCGCGCCATTGGCGACCTCGCCGAAGTTCCAGCCTTCGCCGATGAGCTGCACCTCGCGGCCGAGCTCGCGTTTCAGGCGCGCCTGCAGCTGTTCCATCACTGCGCGCGGCTGGTGGCCCATCAGGTCGAAGCGGAAAGAGGCGATCTTGTACTCTCGCGCCCACAGGACCACGGAGTCGACGAGCAGCTTGCCCATCATGCGGTGCTCGGTGGCGGTGTTGTCGCAGCAGGTCGAGCGCTCGACACGGCCCAGCGCGTCCAGCCGCTGGTAGTAGCCGGGGACGATGCGGTCCAGCACCGAATGCGGATGCTGCCCGGACGCCGTCGTGTGGTTGTAGACGACGTCCATGCCCACGCGCAGTCCGGCGGCATGCAGGCCCATCACCATCGCCCGCAGCTCACGCACGCGGACCGCGCCGTCGTTGGCGTCGCTGGCGAAGCTGCCCTCGGGCGCGCTGTAGTGGAAGGGGTCGTAGCCCCAGTTGAAGCAGTCCTTGTCGGCAACGGCCATGACGGCGGCCTGCTGCGCGTCGCTGTCGGGCGCGGCCCTGGGGACGCGCGGCACCACGCAGCCGCGCTCCGGCACGGTGGCCAGATCGAAGACCGGCAGCAGATGGACATCGGTCAGCCCTGCGTCGCTGAGCGCGCGCAGGTGGCGCATGCCGGCCGAACCGGCCTGCGTGAAGGCCAGGTACTTGCCGCGTTGCGCGACAGGCACGCTGCGGTCATCGCGCGAGAAGTCGCGCACGTGCAGCTCGTAGACGACCATGTCGGTCGGGGTCTTCACGCGATCGGGGATGCGGCTGGCCGACCACCCTCGCGGCTGCAGACGCGGCTCGGACAGGTCGGCGATGTAGCTGCGCGCCGAATCCGCCGACAGGCTCACCGAATACGGATCGGTCACGAGGTTGCGCACGCGGCCGACACCGGGAACAAAAAGCTCGACGAGGTAGCGGTAGTACGAGCCGCTGCGCACGGACGGCGCGTCGCCGGACCAGAGGCCGGTGCGCTCGTCGCGAGTCAGCGGCAGGCGGACGCTGGCGGCGCTGTCGGGTCCCGGATAGGCGCAGAGCTCGACGCGATCGGCCGTCGGCGCCCACAGCTTGAAGGCGGCGCCCTTGGCCGTCATCGTCACGCCGAGCGCCGTCTCGGCTTCGGCGGTGGCAAAGATCGCATCGAGCGCACGGGCCGTCTGCGCCGCGCTCCAGCGCAGCACGCGGCCTTGCGCGTCTTCGACCGCGATCAACGCCTGACCCTGCTGCATCGCCGCGGGATCAACGTCCGCCTCCAACGCGAACTCCGCGCCGGCCCCCAGGTAGGCGGCCTGCGCCGCCGTCTCCGCGCTCAACGGCTCGCGCGTGGCATCGACCGTCCGGAGCGTGAGGCTGAGATCGCTGCCGCTCACACGTCCGTCGACCAAGGCCAATCCGCCCGACGTCGAATGATGCCAGCGGACGACCTCGCCGGCGACCAGCGTCAATCCCGGCCAGCGCAGGCGGCGCGCATCGAGCCACACGGGCTGCGGCGTGGCCGGCGTGGCGGTCGGCGTCTGCGTCGCCAGCGTCGGCGACTGGGGCGTCAGCACCGTGGCCGGGCCGGCGTCGCAGGCGGCGAGCGACGCATCGCCCGCCGCCATCGCCCCCGGCATCCCGGCCCGGCCGCTCAGCAACGACACCGCCAGAAGCGGCCAGGCACGGGACAAGGTCGAGCGCACGCCCATTGGATCTCCATCGAGGTGTTGTTCTGACGTCAGCACCGCGCGTCTTGGCGCTCGTACCGGCGATGTGTTTTAGATGGTAGCAAAACTACATACCCGGATGATCAGGACTTCCCTTCATAGGCCATACCTTCTATGCTGCGGCGCGACGACGACTTCGAGAACGCTTCCGGCGTCGATAAAATTTGTACTTTTGCTACAGATCAAACAACAAGATCAGGAGATCGAGAGATGACTCGTCGCCCCATCGCCGTCTCCGCGGCCACGGTGCTGGTCGCCGCGATGACCGCCGGACTCTCGAGCCCGGCGGTGCGCGCGGCGCCGTCCGCAGCAGAGACGCCAGTCGATCTCTCGCCGGTGAAGGAGGTGCGCGGGCGCAGCACGTTGCCCGAGGGCTGGCAGCACGGCGCGTTCATCGAGATCTTCGTGCGCGGTTTCCAGGACAGCGACGGCGACGGCATCGGCGACCTGCGGGGCGTGACGCAACGGCTGGACTACCTGAAGGACCTCGGCATCAAGGGCATCTGGCTGATGCCGATCACCGCGAGCGCCGACCGCGACCACGGCTACGCGACGACGGACTACCGCGCGATCGAGCCGCAGTACGGCACGCTGGCCGACTTCGACGAGCTGATCCGCGAGGCCCACAAGCGAGGCATCGGCGTGGTCATGGACTACGTGATCAACCACAGCGCGCGCGAGCATCCGCTTTTCCGCTCGGCGGTCGCCGATCCGGCGAGTCCGTGGCGCGACTGGTTCGTGTGGACCTCGCAGCCGCTGAGCGCGCTGAAGGACTGGGACATCTGGGGCAAGACGCCCTGGTACCTACCGGGCGAGGAGGTTCCGCCCGACGTGCCCGAAGGCGCCAGCGCACCGCCCAAGCCGGAATCGACGGCCCAGGCGCCGGCCGGCTCGCCGCGCTACTTCGCGGTGTTCGGTCCGCACATGCCGGACTACAACATGCGCAACCCGGCGGTGGTGAAGTACCACGCGGACAGCCTGCGCTTCTGGCTCAACCGCGGACTGGACGGCTACCGCCTGGACGCCGTGCCCCACCTGATCGAGAACAGCGCGAAAGACTGGAACGACCAGCCGGAGAGCCGCGCGCTGACCGGCGAGTTCACGCGGCTGATCAAGCGGTATCCGCATCGCTTCGTCGTCTGCGAGGCCACCGCCGAGCCCAAGGTCTACACCCGCGACGACATCTGCGGCAGCGCGTTCGCGTTCGGGCTGGAGCGTGCGGTGATCGCTGCGGCCAAGGGCGGCGACGACTCGGTCGAGGCGGTCGCCAAGGTCGCGCGCTTCTTCACCGAAGCGCCGCTGTCCATGGCCACGATGCTCAGCAATCACGACATCTTCGCGGGCAGGCGGGCCTGGGACCAGTTCGAGGGCGACGAGACGCGTTACAAGCTCGCCGCCGCGACCTACCTGCTGCTGCCGGGCACGCCCTTCATCTACTACGGCGAGGAGATCGGCCAGGCCGGCGTCGCCGGACTGCCGGGCGACGCGCCGCTGCGCGCGCCCATGAGCTGGAGCGCGACATCCGCCGGCTTCTCGACCGGCACGCCGTTCCGCCCGGCCTCGCCGAACATCGCCACGCACAACGCGCAGGCGCAAGCCGCCGATCCGGGCTCGCTGCTGAACTTCTACAAGGCGATGCTGGCGCTGCGCAACAGCCAGCCGGCGATCGCGCGCGGCCGCTACGAGGCGCCCCTCGCGCAGGGTCAGGTGTTGAGCTTCCAGCGCGCCTACCAGGGTCAGCGCGTGCTCGTCGTCATCAACTACGGCCGTGAAGCTGCCGAACTCTCGTTGCCCAGCCTGCCGCCGAAGGCGCGCCTGCGTCCGTTGCACCCGCTGCGTACGTCGCCCGCAGCGACCGCGGCGACCGCGGATGCTCGCGGACAGGTGACGCTCAGCGCCCCGCCCCTGTCCGTGCAGGTCTTCCGCCTTCGCTGAAGCGCGTGCACGATGTCGACCTTCGCGCCCCTCTTCTCCTTCGCCTCCTTCGCCTCCTTTGCCTCCTTCGCCTTAAGCCTCCTCGCCATGACCCACGCCCCCGCCGCCGCCGCGACGGCCGCATCCGCTGCATCCCCCTCCACCGCCCCGGTGACGCTCGCCCACGTCGAGCCGCCGGACTGGTGGGTCGGCATGAAGTCGCCCGACCTGCAGGTGATGCTGCACGGTGCCGGCATCGGCGCCCTGGAGGCTGAACTCGCCCCGGCCCCCGGCGTGACGCTGGTCGGCACCCGGCGTGGCGACAGCCCCAATTACCTGTTCGTCGATCTGCGGATCGAGGCGTCGGCCAAGCCGGGGACGCTGACGCTGCGCCTCAAGCGCGACGACAAGGTCGTCCTCGAACATCCCTACGTCTTGCGCGAGCGCGCACCGGGCTCGGCGCAGCGCGCCAGCTTCGGCCCCAAGGACGCGATCTACCTCGTGGTGCCGGACCGCTTCGCCAACGGCGATCCGTCCAACGACGTCGTGCCGGGTCTGGCAGAAGGCCTGAACCGCGCCGACCCGGGCGGTCGCCACGGCGGCGACCTCGCGGGCCTGACGGCCCACCTCGACTACATCGCCGCGATGGGCTTCACGATGCTGTGGCCCACGCCCCTGTCGGTGAACGACAGCCCGAAGTGGAGCTACCACGGCTACGGCGCGACGGACTTCTACCAGGTCGATCCGCGCTTCGGCAGCAACGGCGATTACGTGCGGCTCGGCGCGGAGGCGAAGCGCCACGGCATCGGCCTGATCCAGGACATCGTGCTGAACCACATTGGCGTGCATCACTGGTGGATGGCCGACCTGCCGACGGCCGACTGGGTCAACGCCTGGCCCCAGTACACCGAGACGCATCACGCGCGCATGTCGCTGCAGGACCCGTACGCGGCGCCCAGCGACCGCAAGCGCTTCAGCGACGGCTGGTTCAGCCCCGGCATGCCCGACCTCAACCAGCGTCAGCCGCTGGTGGCGACCTACCTGACGCAGATGAGCCTGTGGTGGATAGAGACCGCCGACCTGGCCGGCGTGCGCACGGACACCTACAGCTATTCCGACAAGGACTTCCTGGCCGCGTGGTCGCGCCGCCTCAAGGACGAGTACCCGAAGCTCAACATCGTCGGCGAGGAATGGAGCCCGCATCCGGCGGTGGTGTCGTACTGGCAGGCCGGCAAGCGCAACCATGACGGCTACGTGTCCTCGCTGCCCAGCCTGATGGACTTCCCGCTGCAGGAGGCGCTGCTGGCCGGCCTGAACCAGCAGGACGCGCACGACGGCGGCTTCATGAAGCTCTATGAGGCGCTGGCGCACGACTTCGTCTATCCGGACCCCGCGAACCTGGTGCTGTTCGAGGGCAACCACGACACGCCGCGCGTCTACAGCGTGCTGCACGACGACCTCGCGCTGACGAAGATGGCCTGGGCCTACCTGTCCTTCGTGCGGCGCATCCCGCAGTTCTTCTACGGCTCGGAGATCCTGATGACCAGCCCGCGCCATCGCGACGACGGGGCGGTGCGGGGGGACTTCCCCGGCGGGTGGGCTGGCGACGCGGTCAACGCCTTCACCGGCGCGGGATTGGGCGAGCGCCAGGCCGGTGCGCAGGCCTGGCTGAAGCGCCTGCTGAACTGGCGCAAGTCCGAGCGGCTGGTGCACGACGGCGCGTTGATGCAGTACGCGCCGCTGGCGGAGAGCTACGTGCTGTTCCGCTACGACGCGGCCAAGGGGCTGGGCGGCAAGCGCCTGATGCTGGTGATGAGCAAGGCGAAGGAAGCGCGCGAGCTGGACCTGTCGCGCTTCCCGGAGATGCTGCGCGAGGGCGACACGGCCGTGGACGTGATGACGGGCGAGCGCAGGACACTGGGGAAGACGCTCACGCTGCCGGCCCGCTCGGTCACCTTGCTGTCGATCGAGTGATGGCGCGCTTGCCTGACTGACCGGGTCGGCGACTAGGTGAGAATCGGCTCCGGTCCCTCGACTGGAGCCGCCCATGCGCCCTGCCCTCCGCCTGCTGATGCCGCTGTGCGCCGCTGTGGCGATGTATCTGTCCGGCGGCGGCACGGCCCGCGCGGCCGACTACGCCGGCCCGATCTTCGACGCCCACCTCCACTACAACGAGGAAGCCTGGAACGGTCGCGAGGGCCCGCATCCGCCCTCGGACGTGCTCGCGCGCATGAAGCGCAGCGGCGTGAAGGCGATCCTCTCCAATTCGCGCCCCAATGACGGCACCCGCACGCTCGCCTCGCTGCCGGAGACGCGCGCGGCCGGCGTGACCGTCGTGCCGTTCATCCGCCTCTACCGCAACCGCGCCGACTACGACAACTGGTTCCGCGACGAGAGCATCTACCAGATGGTCCAGGACGAGCTTGCACGCGGGACCGCGTCGGGCCCGTACCGCGGGCTCGGCGAGTTCCACCTCTACGACAGCGCGAACGCGCGCGGGCCGGTCGCGCGCAAACTCATGGCGCTCGCGGAGGAGAAGTCGCTCGTCGTCCTCGCGCACGTCGACGACGAAGCGATCGACCTGCTGATGGACGCGACCCCGAGCAAGGGGCGGGAGGCACGCCTGATCTGGGCGCATACCGGCATCAACGGCGCGTCGACAGCGCGGGTGGAAGCGCTGCTCGCAAAGTACCCGCGGCTGATGGGCGAGCTGTCCTACCGCCCCGGCCTCACCTGCGACGACGGCAAGCTCTGCGCGGAGTGGCGCGCGCTGATCCTGAAGTATCCGGATCGTTTCCTCGTGGGCTCCGACACCTGGGTCAACCAGCGCTGGCAGTACTACGAGGCGACGATGCAGGGCTACCGCGTCTGGCTCGGCGATCTGCCGGCGGAGGTCGCACGCGGGATCGCCTGGGGCAATGCGGCAAGGCTGTTCGGGCTGAGCCAGTGACGACATTCACCTGCGCCGCACGGCGCTGAGGCCGCCTCGCCCTGCGACATCGACATCGACATCGACGTCAGGGACGGCGTCACACGTAGCAGCTGCAGCCCATCGCGCCCCAGAACGCCTGCGCCGAGGTCGCATCGCGCGCCGCGCTCGCGACCGCCGTGTGATCGTGGCCATGCACGCCGCAGCCGCTCGCGCAGGCGCACTGCGCGGCGTACTGGTAGCGGCGCTCGGCGTCGCTCATCGATGTCGCCACCGACGATTTCCGCGCCTGGTAGCCGCCGTAGGTCTTCACCGGCGACCAGTCCGGCATCGCGGGCGGCAGGGCCGGCGCCAGCGACGCATACGCGCCGCTGCCGTGCACCGGCTTGCCCGCCACCACGGTCAGCACAGAGGTGATGTCCTGGATCTGGTCCTCCGGCACGGTCAGGAAGTCGCGGTCCAGCACCGCCAGGTCGCCGAACGCGCCCGGCTTCAGCACGCCCTTCTTCCCGGTCTCGCGCGAGAACCAGGCGCCGTCGGCCGTCATCAGCCGCAGCGCGGCGATGCGGTCCAGCCTCCGCTCCTCCGGATATAGCAGCGTGCCGCCGATGGTGCGTCCTGACACCAGCCAGTACAGCGCCTGCCATGGGTTGTAGCTGTTGACGCGCGTCGCGTCGGTGCCCAGCGAGACGGGGATGCCCATCTCCAGCATGCGCTTGACCGGCGGCGTCTCTGCCGTCGCCTTCAGCCCGTAGCGGCGGATGAAGTACTCGCCCTGCATGGACATCCGGTTCTGCACCGCGATGCCGCCGCCCAGCCGCCTGATGCGCTCGAGGTTCTGCGGCGTCACCGTCTCGCAGTGGTCGAAGAACCAGCCGAGCTTGTCGATCGGATGGTCGCGGTGGACCTTCTCGAACACGTCCAGGCTACGCGAGACCGTCTCGTTGTAGGTCGCGTGCATGCGCCACGGCCAGCCGTTGCCGGCGAGGAAACGCACGACGCCTTCGAGGTCGTTCTCCATCGCGGCCGGCATCTCGGGGCGCGGCTGGAGGAAGTCCTCGAAGTCCGCCGCGCTGAAGGCCAGCATCTCGCCCGCGCCGTTGAGCTTGTAGAAGTCGCTGCCGTCGCCGGGCCTGCCCATCTTCGCCCAGCGCTGGAAGTCCGCCAGTTCCTGCTTCGCCTTCTGCGGGAACAGGTTGTAGGCGATGCGCACCGTGAGCCGGTTCTCCTTGGCGAGCTTGTCGATGATCGCGTAGTCGTCGGGGTAGTTCTGGAAGCCGCCGCCCGCGTCGCCGACCGAGGTCACGCCGAGCCGGTTCTCCTCGCGCATGAAGTGCAGCGTGGAGTTGAGCTGCTGCTCCGGATCGAGCTTGGGGCCGAGGTTCAGCGTGTTGTAGAGGATGAAGGCGTTGGGCTCGGCCAGCAGCAGGCCGGTGGGCTCGCCGCGCGCGTCGCGCTCGATGATGGCGCCGGCGGGCTGCGGCGTGTCCTTCGTGTAGCCGACGGCGCGCAAGGCCGCGCGATTCAGGAAGGCCTGGTTGTAGAGGTTGAGCACGAACACCGGCGTGTCCGGCGCGGCGGCGTTGAGCTCAGCGAGCGTCGGCATGCGCTTCTCGTCGAACTGGAACTCGTTCCAGCCCCCGACCACCCGCACCCACTGCGGCGCCGGCGTGCGCACGGCCTGGTCCTTGAGCATCTGCAGCGCCGCGCCCAGCGAGCGCACGCCGTCCCAGCGCAGCTCCATGTTGAAGTTGAGCCCGCCGCGGATGATGTGCATGTGGGAGTCGGTCAGTCCCGGGATCACGCGGCGCTTCTCGACGTCGACGACGCGGGTCTTCGCGCCGGCGAGCTTCGCGATTTCCGCGTCCGTGCCGACGGCCATGACGACGCCATCGCGCAGAGCGATCGCGGTGGCCTCGGGCTTTGCCGGATCCATCGTCGTGATGCGCCCGTTGCGCAGGATCAGGTCGGGCGCGCCGCCCTGCCCCGACTGCGCGAGCACGGGTCCTGCCATCACGCTGATCCCGAGCGCGGCGGCCGCCTCCATGAAGTCGCGTCGGTTGCCTTGCGGCGCGTCTTCGCGGCCGTTGCGGATCAGGTCGGTGAACATGGCGAGCTCCTGTCGATGGGGACCGGCCGATTCTTCGCCTGATCGTCGCGACGGGCCTCTCCCAAAAAGGGGGGACACCAATGGGGGATGCGAAGCCTGCTTCGAGGTGATTGCGGTGCACACCGCAAGCCGAATACGCTGGGCGCAAAGGAGTCAATCATGAGGTCACCCGAGGAAGTGGAGCGCCTGAAGGCCCTACACGAGAAGTACGGCATCCCATACGTCGAACGAACACAGATCTACCCGGCCAAGGATCTCCCGCGGCCTGGGGAACCATGGCCCCCCTCACGAGAAAGGGGACCCGAGTTCATGGCCATGGTCGAGGAGATCATCGAAGAACATCGCGACGTACTTCGCGCGCTTGCAAAACGTTGAACCATGCTGGACGCGAACGACATCATTCGAATTCACGATGCCATCCTCAGGAACGAGGGCGGCCTGCCTGGCGGGCATGGCCTTGGCGCCCTGGAAGGCGCGCTATCACGCGTGTCCTTCCGGATCCAGTTCCTGGGCATGCAGGACGTATTCGAGAGATTGCGGCCATGTACGCGGTGGCTCTCGCACGAGGGCATGTCTTCAACGATGGCAACAAGAGGACCGCACTGACCAGCGCATTGACGTATCTGGGCGACTCAGGAATAAAACTTGGCCGCACCAACTATCTCGAGGAGGTCATGGTCGATGTCGCGCAGGGACTGCTGAATGAAGCAGGATTTGCTAGACATCCTCATATCGATCCATCGTGCGGCCAGCCGACCGCCGATCGAGTGAGCCGCGATGAGTCGTCCTCCCGACGCCTTCATCGCGGCCCGGCACCAGCCCCGAGTGCCGTCAAGGCCGATCGCGCTTCGGAACCCGCGTCTCGACGGCCTTCACCTGGTACTTCGGCTCGAAGCGGCAGGTCTGGCCCAGCTTCTCCTTGGCCTTCTCGCAGCCGGCGGCGATGGACTCGGGCGTCGGCTTCTTCCCCTGCGTGGCCCAGGTCGTGAGCGCGTCCATCAGCGCCGCGTAGGTGGGGTCGCTGAGGTAGCTGTGGTCCCTGTCGCCGGTGAAGGTCTGCACCAGCGCATCGCCACGTCCCGCCGCGGCCATCGTGCGGCCGAAACTCTCCTGCAGTTCGACCATCGCCGTCGGATCGTGGATCGCGTGCACCGTCAGCACCGGCACCGGGATCCTCCCGCCCAGATCGGCATCGGCGGACAAGGTCGCCACAGCCTTCGCGTCGGCCTTGTAGCGCAGCACGCCGGCGTTCAGCGCCGCGTCGTCGCTGGAACCCGCATAGACCGCGCCGACGTTGCCGAACGGGCTCGCACCGCCGGTGCGCTTCTGCGCGATGTCCTGGAAGTGCCAGGTCGCCCAGTTCAGATGCGACTGGATGCTGCGCTCCGGGATGTGGATCACGTCGACGATGGTCTTGATCTTCGCCGTCTGCTCGGCCGACCGCTCCGCCGCCGGCTTGTTCAGGCCCAGGCAGTCGTCGACGCGCTTGGCCAGGTCCGCCTGCTTCATCGGCGAGTCCGCCGGCAGCCCGATGTTGAGCGGGTACTGCGGCTCGCTCGGCAGCGGGTGGTTGTGGCACAGGTACTGGTAGACGACGCGCAGGTCCAGCCGGAAGTCGTAGCTGCGCGTCCCGCCGCCCAGCACGCCCGAGGTCAGCAGCACCGCGTCGTAGGGCTTGCCGTCGGCGAACAGCTCCGCACCCTTGGCCGCCACGCTCGCGCCCCAGGATTGGCCGTGCAGGTAGACGTGTTTCGGCTTGGCGACCTTGTCGATGAACAGGCGGCGCAGGCGCTCGTTGTCCTCGGCCGCGGCACTCACCGCGACGCCGCCCTGGCGGTAGCTCGACGACGCGAAGGCGTAGCCCAGGCGCGGCATGATGGTCCAGCGCTCGACGTCCTCCGTCACGCGCTTGACCGTCGGCGCACCCAGGAAGGGTCCGCCGTGCGCATGCACGACGAGGTCGCCGTTCCACTGCTTGGGCATCACGATCATGTAGATCGCGCCGGCGCTGTCCGTGCCCGACAGGCAGCTCGCGCCGTCGCCGACGCCCGACGGACAGGCCGTCGGGGTCGGCGCGGCTTCCCGCGCCATGTCGAAGCCCGGACCTTGCGGCTGCTTCGCCACGGCGACGGGCGCGCAGCCCGTCAGGCCAAGAGCGCCCAGCGCCAACGCGGCTGCGGCCGCCATCGTCGCCGGTCGCGCAGCCGGTTTCCACGCGCCGTTGCCGGCCCCTTGTGTCATCAGCATCCTCATCCCCTTCTTTCCCTTCAGGAATCACGCCCGGACCGCGGTGGCGGTCACGCGGGCACTGCGGGCATCGCGCCCCCTGCCGACCGTCGCTCCTGGCGACCGCGGCGCATCATCCACAGCAGACCCAGCCCCAGGCCTGCCAGCGCGAGCGATTCTGGCTCCGGCACCGCCGCGGCAAAACCGAGCTGGTCGCTCGCCACGCGCTGCAGCAGCAGCGCCTGGGCCGCGCTGATGCCGAGGTCGCGCGCGGCGATCTCGTTCAGGCCCAGCACCGCCGGGTCCAGGCCGGTGATCGTGCCGAACAGCGTCAGCGCGCTCAGGTAGGACCCGTACTTGCTCGCATGGGTGCCGTCGTCGAACCACAGGTCGAGCAGCCCGTCCGTGGCCGCCGTCGAGGCATACATGTCGGGCGTCGCGACGCCCGCCGCGATCGCGCGCATGAAGGCCTCGCCCACCGGCGCGACGCCCTTGACGCCGCCCGAGCCGTCCGCGCCCGCCATCAGCGCGGCGTTCGCGTAGGCCTGCTTGAGGTCGTCGGTCATCGCCTGCAGCGTCGGATAGAAGGACGGCGCCGGCTGCCCCGTCGGCGACACCTCGCCGGTGTTCTCGTCGGTGACCGTCGTGCTGGGCGCGTTGACCAGGTTGGGCCGCGCCCAGGTCTGGTACAGGTACACGTCGGCGTTCGCGTTGGCATTGGCGTTCGCCGGCACGTTGCGCAGCAGCGAGCAGGTGCCCGTCGACGCGCCGGTGATCTCCGCGCACTTCGCGTTCGTGCCGCCGATCAGGTCGCGCTCCCGGTAGCTCAGCGCGTTGCCCTGGTGGATCCAGTTCTCGATCAGGTTGGTGTAGGTGCTGAAGTAGGCCGGGTTGGACGCCAGGCCCGGCTGCTTGGTCAGCGGTTCGTCGCTCTGCTCCTGCAGCACCACCTTGTCCCAGGCCTGCGAGCCGATGTTGCCGCGCAGGTCCCAGCCGGCGTTGTTGGTGTTGAGGAACTGCCCGCGCAGCGAGGCCGCGTTGCGTGCCGAGATCGACACGTCGTAGTCCAGCCCGACCTGCACGGTGAACTGCTTGAAGATGCCGGCGATGCCGCCCCACGGGTGGGGCTCGAAGCTGTTGGCGCCGCTCGGGTTGCTGGCGTACATGGCCGCCGTCAGGTCGTGGACGTTGGCGGCGTTGTAGCTCATCACCGGATCGACGCGTCCGAAGGTGTAGCTGTTGCCGACGAAGAGGATCTTCGTCGCTTCGGCGTGGGCGCCCAGCGGCGCGAACGCCGCGAGGCCCGCCAGGGCGGTGAAGGCGAGCACGACCGCGCGGGTCCGGCTCAGGGGTTGGGAGAGCATGGTGGTCGACATGGTCGTGCTCCTTCGTTGCTGCTGGTTGAAGCCGAGGTGAGGCGGATGTCCGACGGACGCCAGAGAGACGTCCGTCTGCGGTCGGGCCGAGGTCAGGCCCGGATCAGAGGTCGGTCAGAAGTTGTGGCGCACGCCGGCCTCGAAGCCGCCGCTGTCGCCGCCGGGTTGCGTCGTCGCCAGGCCGACGTTGAAGCGCACGCCGCGGCCCTTGTTGTCGATCTTCGACAGGTTGGTGTACAGCGCCGTCCGCTTGGACAGGTCGTGCACGTAGCCGATCGCGATCTGGTTGGCGTCGCTGGCGACGTTCTTCGCCTTCAGCCAGGTATAGGCGAAGCGGACCTCGCCCTGCGGCCAGACCTGCCACTGCGTGCCCAGCATGGTGGCCGTGGTGCTGCTGATGCCGATCTCGTTGCGGCCCCACAGCGCCATCAGCTTGGCCGGTCCCCAGGTGTAGGCCACGCCCACGTTGCTCTGCGTGTAGTCGCCGGTGGCGTAGCGGGTCTTGGAGATCGCCGCCGAGGTGTTGAAGACCTCGTTGCGCCAGCCGATGCGCACGCCGGTGAGCTGGCCGTCCTTGCGCGTCGGGCCCGCACCCTGCTCGCCCAGGGCCAGCATCGCGTGGCCGTAGAAGCCGTTCAGGCCCGAGGGCGTGAAGTAGCCGATCGAGTTGGACGCCCGCACGCTGGTGCGCGCCGTGGTGCCGCCGGCCGGCACCGGGTAGAACAGCAGGCCCGAGCTGCCGACGCCGTTGGTCCCGAACGGATGCATCGACGTGGTCAGGTTGCCGAAGGACGGCACGTAGTCGCGGCCCAGGCGCAGCTCGCCCCAGTCGGCCGAGGAGATCTGCACCGTCGCGCGCCGGCCCCAGGTCAGGCCGCCGCTGACCGAGTCCTTGTTGTTGGTGCTGGTCGCGCCGCTGGTGCCGTCGTCGACGGCCACCGCCGACTCCAGCCAGAAGCCGACCTTGAGGCCGCCGCCCAGGTCCTCGGTGCCGCGCACGCCGAAACGGCTGGACGTGTTGCCGTCGCTGTTGACCAGGTAGCGCGTGTCGGTGCCGCTGGACTTCAGCGCCTGCACGCCGATGTCGAGCAGGCCGAACACCTGCACGCTGCTGCCGCTCTGCGCCTGCGCGGCGCCGGCTGCTCCCACCGCGGCGGCGGCCAGGACCAGGGCCTTGCGCACGCTCACCGCGTTCCTCGAATGTCGTTTCGTGTTCATCAACGTTGTCTCCGTCTGGTTGTCGTCGTGTCCTCGTTCGGGACCGCTCGTCGTACTGCTCACCCGACCGCAGTGGGACCGTTCTCGGACGGTTCTTGGATCGCCTGCTTGAATCGTTTCTTCGATCGATTCTTCGATATCCGGGCCGGACCTTAGTGACCAGCCTCCATAGCGTCAAATACACTGATCCGCAGAGTCCGAGACGTTTTGAATATGGGACGTACGTAGCTTCCGCAGAGGAATGCCGCGGCGAGCCCGAGGACCAGGAGACAACGCAGACATGGACCTTCGACATCTGCGCTATTTCGTGACGGTCGCGGAGACCGGCCACATGACGCGCGCCGCGGCGCTGCTCGGGATGCAGCAGCCGCCGCTGAGCCAGCAGATCAAGACGCTGGAGCAGGAGCTGGGCATCGCCCTGCTGCACCGCCATCCGAAGGGCGTGAGCCTGACCGACGGCGGTCGCCAGTTCCTGGACGAGGCGCGTCGACTGCTGCGCGATTACAACGACATGCGCGACCGCATGGACCGGCTGGCCGGCGGCCAGCACGGGCTGCTGGCGATCGGGTTCACGAGCTCGGCGGCGGCGCATGCGTTCACGCCGGCGGTGTTGCGCGCCTGCCGCGGCGAGCATCCGGGCATCGCGCTGACGATGACCGAGAACCACGCCGCCGGACTGATCGAGGCGGTCGTGAAGTCGCGGCTGCATTGCGGCTTCCTGCGCGTGCCGGTCGCGCAACCCGAGGGGGTGAGCTTCGAGACCTTGCTGACCGAACCCGCGCTGCTGGCGCTGCCGCTGGACCATCGGCTGGCGACCGTGCCGCGCGCCGGGTCGACGCCGGTGCCGCTGGCGGAGCTGGAGGACGAGGACCTGATCCTCGTGCGCCGCCCCGGCGCGCCGGGGCTCTACGCCAACCTGCTGGCACTGTGCGAGCGCGACGGCGTCAAGCCGCGCAGCTTCGTCGAGGTCGACCGGATGATGATGAACCTGAACCTGGTGGCGGCCGGCGCGGGCATCACGGTGGTGCCGGCCTCGATGCGCGGCGTGCATGCACATTCGATCGTGTTCCGACCGTTGGAGAAGCACGCGCGGCTGGAGGCGCCGTTGACGATCGCCTACCGCTCGCACGATCAGGAAGGGCCGACGGCGACCTTCCTGGCGCTGGCCCGGCGCATCGCGATGGAGCACCGCGATGCGTAGGCGGGATCTGTTGAAGACCGCCGCATGCGGCGGCGCATCGCACCTCCCGATGACGACGGGGCTCGCCGCCGCGCTGGGCCTGAGCAGTGAGGCACGAGCCCAGACAAGCAACGCGACCGCCGCGGGCGAATCCTGGCCGACGCGCCCCCTCCATCTCATCGTCGCCTACCCGCCCGGCGGCGTCAGCGACGAGACGGCGCGCGCACTCGGACAGCACATGAGCACCCGGCTGAAGGTGCCGGTGATCGTCGAGAACCGCGCCGGCGCCGGCGGACTGACCGCGCTGGAGTCGCTCGCACGCGCGGCGCCGGACGGCCACACGCTGGCGTACTGCGCGATCTCGCCGCTGGTGTTCGTACCGGTCTCGAGCGCCGTGCCGACGCCCGACGTGGCGCCGGTCGTCAGCATCATGGACACGCCGGTCCTCGTGCTCGCGCACC
>NZ_DASVNZ010000200.1:0-40960 GCF_036486225.1 Roseateles sp.
TCAGCCGGGAGCCGGCGGGCCCGGCGTCGCCGGCGCGGCCTGCGTCCGATCTCTCCACCGCGGAAACGCATCCCGTCGCGCTCACTGCCATGAACACGCCGACATGACCACGCTGACGCTCGAGAACATCCACGTCCGTTATCCAGGCGCTGACGCCGAGGTCCTGAACGGCCTGTCGCTGACGCTGCCGCTGGGCGGTATCGCCTGTCTGCTCGGACCGTCGGGTTGCGGCAAGAGCACGGCGCTGCGCGCCATCGCCGGCTTCGAGCCGTTGAGGGAGGGTCGGGTCTTGCTCGACGACCGCGTGTTGTCCGGCCCTGGCGTCCACCTCGAGCCGGAGCACCGCGGCGTCGGTCTGCTGTTCCAGGAGATCGCCTTGTTCCCGCATCTGACGGCGGCCGCCAATGTCGGTTTCGGCCTGCGTCGCCGGACAGGTGCCGAGCGCGATCGCCGCGTGCGCGAGTTGCTGGCGCTGGTCGGCCTCGATGACCTGGGATCGCGCATGCCACACGAGCTGTCCGGCGGGCAGCAGCAGCGGGTGGCGCTCGCCCGCGCGCTGGCGCCGTCGCCGCGGTTGCTGATGCTCGACGAGCCGTTCTCCAACCTCGACGCGGCCACGCGGGACCGGCTCGTCGTCGAGGTGCGCGACATCCTGCGCTCGGCCGGCCAGACCGCGCTGATGGTCACGCACGATCCCGGAGAAGCCGAGGCCATGGGCGACTGGATCGGCGTGATGGCGGGCGGAAGGCTCGTGGAATGGCGACCGACACGGGTAGTGTCCTAGCGCATTCCAGTCATTGAAAGATCCGCTGGGAAGCGGAGCATCGCGGGCTTCTTCATGACGGAGCCTGTATGCGACGCGGAATTGCTGGTTGCCATGAATATTCGGTTGCCGGGGGCGAGGTGTGCCAGGCCTTTGTGCCCACGCCACTGCCGCCACGACCCTCCTTGATCCTCGACATCGATCTCGAGAGCCGTCTGGACGAGGCGAACCTCGCATTGGGCCGGCTGGACGGGATGTCGGTGCTGATGCCGGATACCTCCGTCCTGTTGTACAGCTACATCCGCAAGGAAGCGGTGCTGTCGTCGCGGATCGAGGGTACCCAGTCTTCGCTGGCGGACCTGATGTTGTACGAGGCGGATGGCGCGCCGGGCGTGCCCGTGGACGACGCGCGGGAGGTGTCCTGCTACGTGTCCGCTCTGGAGCATGGGATCGATCAACTGCGCCGAGGCATGCCGATCTGCACGCGACTGATGAACGAGATGCACCAGCGTCTGATGACGCACGGACGAGGCATGGGAAAGGCGCCGGGCGAGATCCGCCGCACGCAGAACTGGATCGGCGCACGATCGGCGCAGGAAGCCACCTTCGTGCCGCCGCCTGCTCACCGCGTCGCGCAGTGTCTGTCCGACCTGGAACGCTTCATCAACGACCAGCCTGAGCGCTATCCGGCGCTCAGGAAGGCCGCGTTGACGCATCTCCAATTCGAGACCATCCACCCCTACCTCGACGGCAATGGCCGGCTCGGTCGACTCCTCATTCCACTGATGTTCGTCGCCGACGGCGTCCTGCGCGAGCCCTTGCTGTTCCTGTCGCTCTACTTCAAGGCGAACCGGGGCGACTACTACGAGCTGCTCCAGCAGGTGCGCGAGCATGGCGACTGGGAGGAGTGGCTGTGGTTCTTTGCCGGTGGCGTGCAGGTTGCTTCGACGGAGGCGGTCAATCTGGCCGTGTCGATCATGCAGCTCTACACCGCAGACGGCGCGCGCATCCGGCGAGAGGCCAGTCGCAACGAGGACGCGCTGCGCGTGCACCACGCGCTGTTCAACCGGCCGGTCGCACGACGCGCGGACATCACCGCGTTTAACGAGCAGGATGCGGCATCGATCGATCGCGGCGTCGCGGTGCTGGTGGATCTCGGAATGATCCGCCGGCTATGCGGAACGGCCGGCGAGCCGATCTTCGTGTACACCGCCTATCTCGACCTGCTGAACCGCGAAGACCCATGAGCTTCTTCATCCGCCCCGCCGATCCTGCCGACATCGCCGCCTGCATCGAGCTGCGCGGCCGAACGCGCGAGAACGCCGTGCCTGCCGCCCGTCTGGCGGAGCTCGGCATCACCGAGGCGTCCTGGTCCGGCCAGGTCCGCGACGGCGAACTGCCGGGCTTCGTCGCCGAGTCCGGCGGCGTGCTGGCCGGCTACTGCTTCGGCGACGCCGGCAGCGGCGAGATCGTCGTGCTCGCGCTGCTGCCCGAGCACGAGGGCCACGGCCTCGGCCGTGCGCTGCTGGAGCGCACCGTCGCGCATCTGCGCGGGCTGGGGCATCGGCGCCTGTTCCTCGGCTGTTCGGACAATCCGGCGCATCGCTCGCACGGCTTCTACCGGCGGCTCGGCTGGCGCGCCACCGGCGAGCGCGACGGCCTCGGCGACGAGGTGTTGGAACTGCTGCCTGACTGAGCCCTCGAACCCAGCCCCGACGTCAGCCCCCGAACTGGGCGGCTTTCCCCTCGGTTTCTCTTGATGCGACCTTGATGCCGAACGGGCTACGCTTGGGCATCTCTGCCTGGGCGTTCCGGCATTCAAGAACAAGCGAGACATCCCATGCTCATCAACTGCGTCGCCTACCGCGACGGCCGCCGGCTGGCCGATATCCGGCCGGAAGACATCAGCGAGTACATCAAGCTGCCCGACTGCTTCGTCTGGGTCGCGTTGCGCGATGCGTCGACGGAAGAAGTCCTCGCGATGAAGGAGGAGTTCGACCTGCACGAACTCGCCGTCGAGGACGCGCTGCACGGGCAGCAGCGGCCCAAGGTCGAGGAGTACGGCGACACGCTGTTCGCCGTGATGCAGACGGTGCAGTTCACGCCGACCGACGAGCTCTGCACCGGCGAGGTGTCCATCTTCGTCGGCAACAACTTCGTGCTGTCGATCCGAAACCGCGTCGCGCAGAGCCTGCTGGGCGTACGCGCCCGCGCGGAGAAGGAGCCGCACATGCTCAAGCGCGGTCCCGGCTTCGTGATGTACGCGATCATGGACGCGGTGGTGGACCGCTACTTCCCGGTCATCGAGGCGCTGGAGACGGAGCTCGAGGCGATCGAGTCGCAGATCTTCGAGCCGGGCGTGACGCGCGAGAACATCCGGCGCGTGTACGAGCTCAAGCAGCGCGTGACGGTGGTCAAGCATGCGGTGTCGCCGTTGCTCGATGCCGTGGGCAAGCTGGTGCGTGGCCGCGTGCCGCCGGTCTGCGAGGACACCCGCGAGTACTTCCGCGATGTCTACGACCACCTGGAGCGCATGCAGTCCGCGCTGGACTCGCTTCGCGATACGGCGACCACCGTCATCCAGGTCCACCTGTCGATGGCGGCCATCGAGGACTCGGAGACGACCAAGCGTCTCGCGGCCTGGGCCGGGATCTTCGCGGCCGCGACGGCCTTCGCGGGCATCTGGGGCATGAACTTCGAAGTCATGCCAGAACTGAAGTGGCGCTTCGGGTATCCCGTGGCGCTCGGCGTCATCGCCGCGACGTGCGGCGTGCTGTTCTGGCGCTTCCGCAAGGCCGGTTGGCTATAGCCCCTCGCGCTACTGCGCTCGGTCTCTCTTACTCCCTCTCCCGCTTGCGGGAGAGGGCAGGGGTGAGGGCCAGCGGCGGTGGAAGTGAAGCGGACCTCTTGCGACTCAGATCAGTTCGGCGATCGCCTTGCCCATCTCCGTCGTGTTGGCCGTGCCGCCGAGGTCACCCGTGCGCGGCCCTGACGCCAGCGTCTTCTCGATCGCCTTCAGGATCGCGTCATGCGCGGCCTGCTCGCCGAGGAACTGCAGCATCAGTGCGCCCGACCAGATCATGGCGACCGGGTTGGCGATGTTCTTGCCGTAGATGTCCGGTGCCGAGCCGTGCACCGGCTCGAACAGCGACGGGAAGTTGCGCTCCGGATTCAGGTTGGCCGACGGCGCCAGGCCGATGGTGCCGGTCGTCGCCGGCCCCAGGTCCGACAGGATGTCGCCGAACAGGTTGGACGCGACCACCACGTCGAAGCGCCCCGGCTGCAGCACGAAGCGCGCGCTGAGGATGTCGATGTGCTGCTTGTCCACCGTGACCGACGGATACCCGGCGCCGACCGCGTCCGCGCGGCCGTCCCACCATGGCATCGAGATCGCGATCCCGTTGCTCTTGGTCGCCACCGTGAGGTGCTTGCGATCGCGGCTCTGCGCCAGCTCGAACGCGTACTTCAGCACCCGGTCCGCACCGAAGCGCGAGTACACCGACTCCTGGATCACGATTTCGCGATCCGTGCCCGCATACATCACACCGCCGAGGTTGGTGTACTCGCCCTCGGTGTTCTCGCGCACGACGAAGTAGTCGATCTCACCCGGCTTGCGGTTGGCCAGGGGGCAGGGCACGCCTTCGAAGAGCCGCACCGGACGCAGGTTGATGTACTGGTCGAATTCGCGGCGGAACTTCAGCAGCGAGCCCCACAGCGAGATGTGGTCCGGCACCGTCGCCGGCCAGCCGACCGCGCCGAAGAAGATCGCGTCCTGGTCTTCCAGCTGCGCCTTCCAGTCGTCCGGCATCATCTGGCCGGTCTCGGCGTAGTAGTCGCAGCTGGCCCACTCGATGTGGGTGAACTCGAACTGGATGCCGAAGCGCCTCGCGGCGGCGTCCAGCACGCGCAGCCCTTCGGGCATCACTTCCTTGCCGATGCCGTCGCCGGGGATGACGGCGATCTTGTACGTCTTGCTCATGGTCGTGCTTTCGATCGTGAATTCAACTGGAGTTCAGTAGGGCGAGCCGGTCGGCGCCGGTTGCGGCGGGGCCAGGTCGAAGTCTGCCGCAAGGCGCCGCGTGGCCTGTGCGAGCAGCGTGACGTCGATGCCCACGGCGACGAAGCTCGCGCCCAGCGACAGGTAGTGGCGGGCGAGCTTCGCGTCGCCGGTCAGCGTGCCGGCGGCCTTGCCGCTGGCGACGATGGTGCGGATCGCGTCGTCGATCGCCGCCTGGACTTCGGGATGCGTCGGGTTGCCGCGATGGCCCATCGACGCCGCCAGGTCCGCCGGCCCGATGAACACGCCGTCGACGCCGTCCACGGCGCAGATCGCCGCGAGGTTCTTCAGCGCCGTCGCGGTCTCTGCCTGGACGAGCACACACGCCTCGTCATCAGCCTCGTCGAGGTACTGGCGCCGCAGTCCCCAGCGCGACGCACGCGCCACTGCGGCGCCCACGCCGCGCACGCCCAGCGGCGGATACCGCGTCGCGGCGACCACCGCCGCCGCCTGCTCGGCGGTGTCGATCATCGGCACCAGCAACGTCTGCACGCCGATGTCCAGAAGCTTCTTGATTCCGTCCTTGTCCGCGTTGACCGCGCGCACCACCGGATGCGCCGGGTAGGGCGCCACCGCCTGCAGCTGCTGCAGCGTGCTGGTCAGCTCGTTGGGCGCATGTTCGCCGTCGATCAGCAGCCACTGGAAGCCGGCAGTCGCGCAGACCTCGGCGCTGTAGGCCTGGGCCATCGACAGCCACAAGCCGACCTGTGGCCGGCGTGCGGCCAGGCCCTGCTTGAAGGTGTTGGAGAAGTTCATGGACGTGCTCACGACAAGCCTCCCTGGCAAACGTACTTGATGTGGAGGTAGTCGTCGAGCCCGTGCGTGGAACCCTCGCGGCCGTAGCCGGATTCCTTGACGCCGCCGAAGGGCGCGGACTCGGCCGCGATCGCACCTTCGTTGAGGCCGACGATGCCGCTCTCCAGCGCGTCGGCGACGCGCCAGGCGCGGGCGATGTCCCGCGTGTAGAAGTAGGCCGCCAGACCGAAGGGCGTGTCGTTCGCGGCGACGACGACCTCGTCCTCGGACTCGAAGCGGAACACCGGCACGACGGGGCCGAAGGTTTCTTCGTGCCAGAGCAGCATCTCGGTCGTCGCGCCGGTCAGCACGGTCGGAGCGAAGTAGTTAGGGCCGGTCGCGATGTCGTTGCGCACGCGCTCGCCGCCGGTGATGACCAGGGCGCCGTGCTCGACGGCGTCGTCGACGTGGCGTTCGATCTTGTCGAGCGCGCGGGCGTTGATCATCGGACCGATCTGGGAGTCGGCGCGGCTGGCCGGCCCGACCTTCAAGGCGCCGACGCGCGCCGCGAGCTTCTCGACGAACAGGTCGTGGATGCCGGCCTGCGCGAACACGCGGTTGGGGCACACGCAGGTCTGGCCGCCGTTGCGGAACTTGGCCGCCATCAACCCTTCGACGGCCGCGTCGACATCGGCGTCGTCGAAGACGATGAAGGGCGCGTTGCCGCCGAGTTCCAGCGACAGCTTCTTCAGCGTCGAGGCCGATTCGCGCGCGAGGTGCTTGCCGACCGGCGTCGAGCCGGTGAAAGTGATCTTGCGGACCCGCGCATCGGCCAGCCAGACGTCGACGACCTCCGGCGTGCGCTCGCGCGAGGCGCACACGATGTTGAGCACGCCCGGCGGCAGGCCGGCTTCGACGGCCAGTTCCACCAGCGCGAGCGAGGTCAGCGGCGTGTCCTCGGCCGGCTTGGCGACGACGGTGCAGCCGGCGGCCAGCGCCGGCGCGATCTTGCGGGCGATCATCGCGGCGGGGAAGTTCCACGGCGTGATTGCGGCGACGACGCCGACCGGCTCGCGCAACGCCAGCATGCGTCGGCCCTGCACGGGCGCGGGGATCACCTCGCCGTTGGAACGCGTGGCCTCTTCGGCGAACCATTCGACGTAGCTGGCGGCATAGGCGACTTCGGCGCGGCCTTCCGCCAGCGGCTTGCCCTGCTCCTGCGAGATCAACGCGCCGAGGCGCTCCTGGTCGCGCAGGATCAGGTCGTTCCAGCGCTTGAGGATCGTCGCGCGCTGCTTGGCCGGCACCGTGCGCCAGCTGGCAAAGGCCGCGTGCGCGGCGTCGACCGCGGCAAGCGCGTCGTCCGCGCGGCTGTCCGGGACTTCGGTGATGAGGCTGTCGTCGGCGGGATCGACGACCGGGAAACGGTCGCGCGCGGCCGCGTCGCACCAGCGACCGGCGATGTGGTTCTGCGTCTGCATGGAGACCTCGGAATCAGGAAGGAGGGAAGGGCCTGGACGGCGATGCGTCGAGCAGGCGTCGCTCAGCTCACGATGCCCAGATGCCAGGGCACGAACTCGTGGTCGCCGAGGCCGAGGAGCTCGCTCTTCGTGAGCTCGCCCGAGGCTGAGCGCAGGATGTGCTCGAAGATCTGCTGTCCCATCTGCTCGATGGTCAGCGCGCCGTCGATGACCAGCCCGCAGTTGATGTCCATGTCCTCTTCGAGGCGCGTGAACATCGGCGTGTTGCTGGCCAGCTTGATCGTCGGCGCCGGCTTGGAGCCGAACATCGAGCCGCGCCCGGTGGTGAAGCAGATGAGGTTCGCGCCGCTGGCGATCTGGCCGGTGACCGCGACCGGGTCGTAGCCCGGCGAGTCCATGAACACGAAGCCCGACTGCTCGATGGGCTCGGCGTATTCGTAGACTTGCTGCAGCGGCGTCGTGCCGCCCTTCATCGCGGAGCCCAGCGACTTCTCGAAGATGTTGGCGAGCCCGCCGGCCTGGTTGCCGGGGCCGACGACGCCGTTGAACTGGCCGTTCTGGCCGCGGGTGTACTCCTCCCACCAGGCCAGGCGGTCGAGCAGCTTCTGGCCGACCTCGGGCGTGACCGCGCGGCGGGTGAGCATGTATTCGACGCCGTGGATCTCCGGCGTCTCAGACAGGATGGCGGTGCCGCCGTGGCGCACGAGGATGTCCATCGCCGCGCCCAGCGCCGGGTTGGCGCCGATGCCGGAGAACCCGTCCGAGCCGCCGCACTCCAGCCCGATCTTCAGGTGCGCTGCGCTGACCGGCTGCCGCGTCACGCGGTTGGCGATCGGCAGCATGGCCTCGACGGCGCGGATGCCGGCCTCGATGGTGGCGCGCGTGCCGCCGGTGTCCTGCATCACCAGCGTCTTCAGCGTTTCGCCGGGGACCAGGTGTTGCGATTCCATCAGGCCGGCGACCTGGTTGCGCTCGCAGCCGAGGCCGACGATCAGCGCGCCGCCCAGGTTGGGATGCTTCGCATACCCGGCGATCGTGCGGCGCAGCAGGTCGAAGTGGGGACTCGGCGACGACATGCCGCAGCCGGTCGTCTGCGCGAAGGCGACCACGCCGTCGACGTTGGGGAAGTCCTTCAGCCGCTCCGGCGTGAAGTGCTCGGCGATGCGGTTGATCGCCGTCGACGAACAGTTCACCGACGCGAGGATGCCGATGAAGTTGCGCGTCGCCACGCGGCCGTCGGCGCGCACGATGCCCATGAAGGTCGCGCGCTCGGACTCGGGCAGGTAGTCGACGGGTTTCACGTCGGCGCCGAAGGCCGGATCGCGGTCGAACTCGACCAGCGCGATGTTGTGCGCGTGGACGTAGTCGCCGGGCTCGATGTCGCGCGCGGCGACGCCGATCACGGCGTTGTACTTGCGGATCGGCTCACCCGCCGCGATGCGGCGCGCCGCGATCTTGTGGCCGGCCGGAACCTGCGCCTTCAGGCGCAGACCGAATTCCGGCAGCTCCTGGCCCAGCGTCAGCACCTGGCGTGCGATCAGCACGTTGTCGTCGCGATGCAGGCGCAGCAGCGGCGACGAGGTCGCCATCGCGGCCGACGCGGCGGCGACCGCGTCGGAGGTGGTGGCGCCTGCCGACGTCACCGGCTCGGTGGCGGTCCCGACGACGGTCCCAGTCGCGGTCATGCTCAGCCCTTCGCCAGCAGTTCGCGCAGCTTCAGGCGTTCGATCAGCTGCGTGTCCTTGCGGTAGGTGGCGGCGATGTACTTCTCGTAGTCGGGCTGGTCGAGGTACATCACCGGCGAGTCGATGCGGTCGCAGGTGGCGATGAAATCGGGATCCGCGGCCGCCTTGCGGAAGGCGTCGCGCAGCTTGGCGACGACCGCCGGGTCCATGCCCTTGGGCGCGCCGATGCCGTTGGGCGCGTCGACGACCAGGTCGTAGCCGGCTTCCTTGAGCGTGGGCACGTTGGCAAAGTCCTTGGTGCGCGTCGCGCCCCAGGTGACCAGCAGCCGCAGCTTGCCGGACTTGACGTGCGGCGCCCACGAGGTGGAGTCCGCCACCGCGTCCACCTGGCCGCCCAGCAGGTCCTGCAGCGCCGGGGCGCCGCCCTTGTACGGGATGTGGTTGAGCTGGATGCCGGCGAGCAGGTTGAACTCCTCCATGCCGACGTGGGTGGCGCCGCCGATGCCGGCGCTACCGTAATTGATCATCCCGGGCTTGGCCTTCGCGGCGGCGACGAACTCCGCCAGCGTCTTCCACGGCGAGTCGGCGCGCACCACCAGCCCGAAGGTCTGGCCGTTGACGCGGGCAAGGTAGGTGAAGTCCTTGAGCGGATCCAGCTGCACGGTGCGCAGCTGCGCGAAGCGGGTCACCGAGATCGGCACCTGGCCGATCGTGTAGCCGTCGGGCTTGGAGGTCGACAGCACCTTGGTGCCCAGCATGCCCGAGGCGCCGGCGCGGTTCTCGATGATGATGGTCTGGCCCAGGACCTTGCCCGCGGCCATGCACAGCGAGCGCATCGTCACGTCGGCGGTGCCGCCGGCGGGCCAGGGGCAGATGAAGGTGATGGCGCGCTCGGACGGATAGGCGGCGGCGTTGGCCATGCGCGGCAGCGCGAGGGCGCTGGCGCCGAGGCCGGCGGCGCCGGCGAGCAGGACGCGGCGGCGGTCCATGCGGATGGTCATGTCTTGTCTCCTGGCTCAGGATCGATGCTCGCACCGATCGGGATCGTGGGCTGGGGCCTCGTTGGGCTCTGGGCGCTTGGCCCGTCGCCGCGAGGTCTCTGTGCGATGCATTGTGGTCATCCGCTCCATGCGACTCAATTGAAGAACCGGACTGTCTTCATGTCATGAGCGGAATGAAGCGTCGCCAAGCTCCTAAGATCGACCCATGAGCCAGATCGATCGCGTCCTCCGTTCCAACCTGAAGCTGCGGCATCTGCAGATGCTGGTGGCGCTCGACCAGTTCCGCCATCTTGGCCGGGCCTCGGAGTTCCTGTCGCAGACGCAGCCGGCGGTGTCCAAGTCGCTGGCCGAGGTCGAGCGCATGTTCGGCCTGGACCTGTTCACGCGCTCCACGCGCGGCACCGAGCCCACGCCCTTCGGCGAGGCGGTGGTGCGTTTCGCGCGCTCGGTGCTGTCGGACTTCGCGCGCACGCGCGACGAGATCGATGCCGTAGCCAGCGGCGCGGCGGGGCGGGTGAGCGTGGGCGCGATGGTGGTGGCGACGCCGGGCCTGGTGGCCGGCGCGGTCGAGCGGCTCAAGCGCCATTCGTCGCTGACGACGGTCCACATCGAGGAGGGCGACCTGACGCGCCTGCTGCCGCGGCTGCGGGTGGGCGAGCTCGACGTGATCGTGGCGCGGCTGGAGCCGGGCTACGCGGCGCCGGACCTGGCGACCGAGCCCCTGGTCGAGGAGGCGATGCGCATCGTCGTGCGGCCGGACCATCCGCTGGCGACGGCCCGCAAGTCGAAGCGGGCGCCGTGGGCCGAGCTGGCCCGCATGCCGTGGGTGATGCCGCCGCCGTGGGCCTCGTCGCGGATCAAGCTGAACCAGATGTTCTATTCACAGCAGCTGGATCCGCCGAGCGACATCGTCGAGAGCGCGTCCTTCCTGGTCACGCTGACCTTCCTGCGTCAGCGCGGCGCGGCAGCCTTCGTGGCCGACAACGTGGCGCGTTACCTCGCGAAGGAAGGGCTGGCGAAGGCGCTGCCGATCGAGGTGCCGATCGAGCTGCCGCCCGTGGGCCTGCTGACGATGCGCGCCCGCCGCCAGTCGCCGGCGGCGGAACAGTTCATGGCCTGCTGCCGGGAGGCGGCCGGCGCTCACCAGCCTCAGCGCCTGTCTCATCGCCAGCCTCAACGCCAGCCCAAGGCGGCGTCGCGGAAGCTGTCCAGGGCCAGTTCGTAGTTCATCTCGCCGAGCAGGCCGACCAGCCGGTCGCGGTCATTGTTCCAGGCGTCGACGACATGGCGCCAGGCCGGCGCGAGGGAGCGCGGCTCCGCCTCGTCGTCGGGGATCTCGGCCTCGATGGAAGCCGGCGGCAGGTCCGAGGGCAGCATCAGCCGCGACGGCATGGCGGGCCGGTCGGCGTCCTCGTCGTACAGCGTGTCGGCGTCGCCGGCGTCGGTGCCGGGATCGATGCGCCAGCGGCCGTCGTCCTGCACGCTGATGCGCGGCCGCAGCCACGGTTCATGGGCGCGCGGGTTGAGCAGGTGGCAGGTCCGGTGCCGCGCGTCGACCACCAGCAGGCTCAGCACCGAGCCCCGGCCGTTGGCGAGCTCCTCGACGTAGTCGGGATGCTCCGTCGGACCGTCGACGTCGACGACGAAGTAGCGGTCGTCGATCCATTCGCCCGAACCGTTGATCGAGCAGCCGAAGTTCAGCTCCTGCGGATAGGGCAGCAGACGGCCGTCCAGCCAGAGCGCCGCGCCATAGGGCATCTCGAAGACGCGGTCGGCGTCAGGGTACTCAGGCGCTCGTCCGTCCTCCCACCAGACGACGGCCCGGTGCAGCCGACCGGGCGCGTCCGCAATGCGAAAGCCGGCGGTCCGCCATTCGGGCCAGGAACTCCAGACGCGGGACTCGACGCGCTCGTCCAGTCCCATCGCGCGCAGGTCGCGGGTGCTGGCGTGCTGCAACAGATGCTGTGCGAAGTGCCGCCACATGGCCGGGCCCAGCGCCCGGGCGATGGGCTCGGCGTCGCGCAGCCAGTCCAGCAGCAGCGGCACGACGGGCGCCTGCCGGGACCACAGCGCATGCGTGGCGATGGACCGCGCCCAGCGACGCTCGAGCGCGCGTTCGCCCGGTGCGTCGGGCGTGGAGGACGCGTTCGACGCGGTCGGAGGGGAGGCGGGGTCGAGGCTTCCGTCGGACGAGGTCAGTCCGAAAGGCGTGGGAGGCATCCCGACCGGCGACGGCGGGATGGGGGAAGGCGGCAGGTGGTACAGCGGCATCAGGTGGGGCGCACCGGGGTGAGGGAGGCGGTGGCGCCCCATCGGGGCAGATGGGAGTCCCGGGGTCGGGTGAGTCCGTCGCCGTCGTCGGGGACGCTCGAACGCGGGGTGCGGGGCCGGGTCTTGCTCGGGGGTGCCGGCATCGGGAAAAGCTGCCGTGCCGTGAGGGAACGGCGTCGGCACAAGGAGCGACGGGTGTCCCTCTCTTGGGGGAAAGGCGTGACGAGCGCCGTGCCCCGGTGTCACGATGCTGGGAATCGTGGGGAGGGAACCACCATGGCTGATACCGCGCCGGACGAGCGCGATCCACTCGGCGCACGCCGTGCACGCGTGCGGACGTGGGAGCGGAAAAGCCTTCCTGCCCAGGCGCCGTCGCGACCGCGCCAGCGAACCGCCGTCGTCACGGTGCACGGCGTCGCCGATCAGGCGCCGGGGGACACCGTCCGCACGCTGGCCGCGCTCCTGACCACGAGACCCCCGGACGGCGTGCGCTACAGCGAAGCGGCCTCGGACTGCCTGATGCTGCAGGTGCCGCCGCTGGAGGGCAGCGTGCCGGCGACGCCCGATCCCCACGAGACCCCGCCCGCCATGAAGGCGCTGCGCCAGTCGCTGCGCTCCGACTTCCAGCGGCCGGGGTGGCTGGACAAGGCCGCGCGAGGCGAGCATCACGGCGAACTCCGGGCGCAGGTGGCCACCTATGAAGCCTCGGTCCGGACGACGCCGGCGGTGCCGGCGCGACGCGAGGAGCAGCCGGCGGGCCGCTCGGAGGATCGGTCGGAGGTCCGCTCGAAGGTCCGCTCGGATGATCGGCCCGACCAGGGGATCGCCTTCACCGACTACCTGCTGTTCAAGGCGCAGCGGGGCGGCACGCCGGCGGAACCCTATGAGTGCCGGCGCATCTGGCTGACCCGCACCGACGCGAACGCGGCGGACGAACCGGCGCGGCGCATCGACTTCCACGAGATGTACTGGGCCGACCTGTCGCGCCTGTCCAGCGCGCTGCCGCCCATCCTCACGGAGCTGTTCACCATCCTGTTCCGGCTGTCCAAGCTCGCCCGTGACACGATCGACCAGGCGCGCAAGGGCGCCGAGGTCGCGCGGGCGCCGGCGGCGGCGCAGCGGGGCTGGAGACGCCTGTCGCGTCTGCAGACGGCGCTGGACTGGTCCTTCGCGCACCTGCTGTCCAACCTGTTCCTGCAATCGGTGCTGACCGGGCTCTTCATCGTGCTGATGTCGGTGCTCAACGGCGGTGCGCCCGCGGGATCGGGCGGCGGTGGATCGACGGCGAACTCCGCCAAGCTGGTGCTGGCCGTTGCGGGGCCGGTGCTGGCCGCGTGGTGGCTGGCCTATCGATGGGTGAGGTCCTGGCCCGCGCGGGTCGTGCTGGTGCTGGAGGCGGCGCTGGCCGGCGCCGTCCTGTACCTCGGTTACGCCACGCCGTGGGTGCTCGGACTGGCGGTGCTGGTCCTGCTCGCCGTGCTCTGCGATGCCGGGCTGCGCCTGGCCGACCGGCGCTTCGTGTCGACGCGCCAGGTGGGGCTGGTGTTCCTCGCCGCGAGCTACGCCATCATCGCCGCGACCATGTGGGACGCGCCGTCGGTGTTCCCGCCGGCGCAGGATCCGCCGGGCTACGCCGCGGTGCCGTCCGGGCCGCTCGCGCCGGAGGACGACGTCTGGGTCTGGTGGACCAAGGCCGCGCTGCGCGCCTTCGAGGTGTCGCTGCTGGGCAGCTACGTCTGGTGGGGCGTCGCCGCCTTCCTGCTGCTGTTCTGGATCTTCCGGGGTGTGCGGCAGGCCGGGCTGGGGCCCGAGGCCCGCGCCAGCGTCACGACCGCCCGGCTCGGGCTGTTCGTGTCGATGACCTCGTTCACCGCGGTCGGCATGGTGATCTGGGCGACCTCGCACCAGGTGCTCGAGAACGCGGCCGGCAAATGGGGCTACCACCCCTGGCTGTTCGAGCTCCAGCAGGAGGTGGCGGCCGACTTCTGGGGCTTCCAGCTCTTGCTGGAACCGCTGAGCGCTCGCGTGCTGCCGGCGGAGAGCTTCCTGACGCTGCGCTACGTCTACAGCACGGCGAGCTTCTGCGCCGTGGCGGTGCTGCTGTTCGCGCTGATCCTCTACATCCTGTCGATGCTCGTGCCCAGCGTGATGGCGGAACTGAAGCGGGATGTGGGCAGCGCGAGCGACCTGGGCCGCTGGTTGACCGGCGGCTACGAGCGGCTGGAGGACTTCGTGTCGCTGGTGGCGCTGGTCAGCGCCGTGATCGGCATCGTCATCGGGCTGCTGCTGCTGGCGGAGGCGACGCAGCTGATCGCGCCGTTCTTCATCGCGGAACTGAAGCTGCTGCTGATCATCGGCGGCCTGCAGTCGCAGACGATGCTCGCGCCCTTCGTCACCGGGTCGGTGTCGGCGCTGGGGGCGCTGTCGCTGTTGGGGCGCACGCTGTCCAAGTACGCGCCGTGGCTGCGCGCGCCGCTGGACGCGATGCTGGACATCGACAACTACCTGCGCGAGTTTCCGCGCGGCGCGATCCCGCGCGCGCGCATCTTCGCCCGCTACGTCGCGCTGCTGGAGCACCTGAAGGAGGAAGGGGCGACGCGCGTGGTCATCGTCTCGCACAGCCAGGGCACGGTCATCACGGCCGATCTGCTGCGTTACCTGGCCTACCGCGGCCGGCGCGATGACGCCAGCCGCGCGGCGGTGCTCGGCCGATGGCTGGAGGAGATCGAAGTCCACCTGTTCACCGCCGGCAGCCCGCTGCGCCAGCTCTATGCGGCGCGCTTCCCCGACCTGTATCGCTGGGTGCTGGACGGACCGGAGATCCGTGACCTCGGCGTCGACCGGTGGACCAACGTGTTCACGGCAGGCGACTACGTGGGGCGGTGGATCTGGCAGCCGGCGCCGGAGGGCGTGCAACGCGGGGCGGCCTTCTACGAACCGGGCGCCGTCGCGCTCGATGACCCGCCGCGCAAGGAACTCTGCATCGGCGGCGGTGCGCACACGCACTATTTCGATGCGGACCCCGACAACGACGAGGTTGCGCGCTGCATCGACGAGCTGATCGGGCGGCTCAACGCCGCCGACGCCACCACAACCACGCCCCGGTGACGCCCATGCCGAACAATGCCAGCCCGAGCACCCCGGTGATCACGCGGTTGGGCAGGCCGAACAGCTCGCCCGCGTGCAGCGGATAGATCCACGCGGTGGACCGTACCGCGAGGTCGAGATCGTCCCAGCGCTGCTGGCCGAGCACGCGGCCGTCGACCGGATGCGCCCAGATCGAGGACAGCCCGTTCGGATGCGGATCGCCCGCGAGCTTGAAGCGCAGGCGCACCGGCCGCGTGTCCGCGGCACCCAGCTGGACGAAGCCGAGCATCGCGCCCGGCCAGCGCATGCGGGCCTCGGCGACGACGAGGTCCAGCGGCACGCGCTCGCCCGTCGTCTTCTCGATCTTGGGCGGCTTGGGCGCGACGTCGCCGACCAGCGTGTTGAGCCAGCCGCCGATGGGCCGGTAGGCCATCCACGCGCCGCTCGCGACTGTCACGGCGATCATCAGGCCCAGTACCGCACCCGCGAAGCGGTGCAGGTCGAACAGGCTGCGCGTCGTTCCCTTGTCCAGCTTCAGCTTGAAGGCGTGTTTCCACTGCGCCGCATTCATCGGCCACCACAGGATCAGGCCGGTGAGCAGGAGCAGCAGATACGCCAGCGCCGTGAAGGCGAGCGTCGCCTTGCCGGTGTCGCCGAGCAGCAGCTCGCTGTGCAGCTCGAAGATGAAGTTGGCGACCCCTTCCGTCTCGCCGCGCCGGCCGAGCTCGACGACGCTGACCGGGTCCAGATAGACCGTGCCCGCCCAGCCCGGCGAGCGGACGGCCACGCGCAGCGATTCGCCGTCCTCGCGCGGCGGACGGATCGTCATCGTCGCCTTGGGGCCGAATTCATCGGCCACGCGGCGGCGCAGCGTCTCGAACGGCGTGCTCGACGCGACGACCGCCTGCGCCGCATCGTGCGCGGGCGCGCGGAAGAGTTCCGGATGCATCGCCTCGTCGAGCGGGCGCAGCACCGTCATCAGCGAGCCGAGCAGCGCCGCCGCGGCGAGCAGCATCCCCAGCGTCAGTCCCAACCAGCGGTGCAACCACATCCACACGCGGCGCGCGGTCATCAGAGCCATGGCTCGTTGCTCCCCGGGGCCGGCGATCAGAAATCGATCTTCGCGGTCAGGCGCACCGTGCGCGGCGCACCGACACCCAGCAGGTTGTTGCCGGCGGTGCTCCAGTAGTCCTTGTCGGTCAGGTTGTCGACGTTGGCCTGCAGGTTGACCGTCTTGTCCATGACGCGGAACTGGTAGCGCGCGCCGATCGAGAGCGTCTCATACGCATCGACCCAGCCCTGGTTGAGGTTGTTCACCGCGCGCTTGCCGAAGTGGTACACACCGGCGTTCAGCGACAGGCCCGGCACCATCGGCAGACGGTATTCGCCGAACAGGCTCAGCGTGTTCTTCGGCGTGTTCTCCGGCGACTGGCCCAGCTCGCCCGCGTTGGTGGTGCCGACCTTGGTGATCTCGGCGTCCAGCAGCAGCGCCGAGGCCACGATCGCGAAGTCGCGGCCGATCTCGCCGCTGGCGGAGAACTCCAGGCCGCGGTAACGCGCCTCGCCGCCGATCTGGTAGACGCGGTTGATGGTCGTCGTCAGCGCGCGGTCCGTCTGGAACACCGCGGTCTGCAGCAGCACCTCGCCCACGCGCGCCTTCACGCCCAGCTCGCGCTGCTTGCTGACGGCCGGGGACAGCACCTGGCCGGCGTTGTCCGCGGTCAGCGGCGCGGTGCCGGTCTCTTCCAGGCCGCGCAGCACGCTGCCGTAGACGCTCAGGTTCTTCATCGGCTTCCACATCACCGAGAAGTTGGGCGTCACCTTGTCGGCGCGGTACACGCTGACCGGCGCGGTGGGGCTGGTCGCTTCGCTGCGGTAGACGGTCTTGCGCACGCCGGCCAGGAACTGCCACTGCTCGCCGACGGAGACGCGGTCGAAGGCGTACAGGCCGCGGTCGTTGATCTCGGACGGGAAGCCGGCCTGGCGCAGCGTCGGGTTCAGCTGCGCGATGTCGACCGGCGCGTACAGGTTCTGCGGCGCGGTCGCCGTGCCGCTGGTCCAGCCGGCGGATTCGCGCTGGTTGTAGGTCGTGCCCAGGGTCAGTTCATGCCCCACGCCGAAGGTGTCGAAGCGGCCGATGGCCTCGACGCGGTGGTTGGTGTTGGTGTACTTCTGGCCCTTCAGCGTGTTGACGCTGGCCGTGCCCGCGCCGGTCTGCGGGTTGTAGTTGATGAAGGTCGTGTTGTTGCGGTCGCGTTCGGTCTGGGCACGGCCGGTCTCGACGCTCAGCACCCAGTCCTCGCTCAGCGCGAAGTCGCCGCGCAGCAGCACGTTGTTGGCCTGCGCGTCGTAGCGGGCCCATTCGGGCGCGAGGTTGGTCTTGTTGTCCGGCACGCGCGGCAGCGTGATCACGCCGTTCACCGCGGCGGGCAGCTGGATGCCGGCCTGTTCGCTGGTGTTCTTGCGGTAGTGCTCGACGTCGAGCTTGAAGTTGGCCCAGGAGGTCGCGCGCCAGTCGGCGGCCAGGGTCAGCACGTCGCGGTCGCCCTTGTAGCGGTCGATCCCAGTCTCTTCCTTGCTGGTCGCGGCGTTGACGCGGAGGCCCACGCTCTGCTCTTCACCGAAGCGCCGGCCGATGTCCATGTGGACCTTGGCGCCGCCGTGGTCGTTGACGGTGGTCGTCAGCGAGGTCACCGGCGTCGGGCCGGCGCGCTTGGTCACGAAGTTGACGATGCCCGACGGCGGCACCATGCCGTAGTACATCGACGACGCGCCCTTGAGCACCTCGACCTGCTCCTTGTTCTCGAGCGGGATGTCGATCAGGTTGACGACGGGCAGGTTGCCGTTGAGGCGGTAGTTGCTGCGGTTCTCGACAATGATCCCGCGGATGGAGAGGTTGTCGTAGGTGGAGCCGCTGACCTGTGAGCGGGTCACGCCGGCGGTGTTCTTCAGCGCGTCGAAGAGACCTTGCGCGGCCTGCGCGTCCAGCAGGTCGCGCGACATGACGTTGTTGGTCAGCGGCACGTCCAGCGGGTCCTGGTCGCGGAAGGCGCCGACACGCACGGTCGTCGGCGCGAAGGTCTTCTTGCGCACGCCGGTCACGACGACTTCGTCCAGCAGCCGCTTCTGGGTGCCGTCGCCAGCGGCGGTCGACGCACCCATCGAGGACTTCGCGTCGGCGGGCGCGGTCTGCGCCTGGACCGCAAGCGGCACCAGCAGCGCCAGGATGGACAGGGAAATCGGAGACAGGCGCGGCGCGGCGGCGCGGGAAGCGGTGTTGGACATGGTGTGGACCGGGACGGGGAGAAACAGGGAGACGGGGGAGAAACAGGGAGACGGGGAGATCAGAAATTCGGCGTAACGCGATACGTTATCAAATGCGAATGGTTCGCAATATTGTGGATGGGGCCTAGGGTGCGCAGGCCGCGCGAACCGCCCCGTTCGTAGGGGGATCGCGCAAAAACCGTGGCGAGGTCGCCACCCTTTTGGAGGTAGGCGGAGGTCGCGACCGGCGGAGGAACAGGTCCGATTGCTGCCAGACGGCGGCAGCAGCGCGGCCTAGGATCCGGCGTGTACCCACCGAGGAGGCCCGTCATGAGCACCCCGTCCACGACCGCCGATCACACCCCCGAGACCTTGGCCGAATCCCTGGCTGAGAAAGCCGCCGCGCTGCGCGCGTTGCATGAGCGCCCCGGTACCTTCGTGATCGCCAACGCGTGGGACATCGCCTCGGCGCGCATGCTGCAGGAGGCGGGCTTCGCCGCGCTGGCGACATCGAGCGCTGCGGCGGCCGAGGCCGTGGGTCGCCGCGACGGTCAACTCACGCGTGAAGAGACGCTGGCCCACGTCCGGCTGCTCGCGGGCGCCACGCCGCTGCCCTTGAGCGCCGACCTGGGCAACGGCTTCGGCCATCGGCCCGAGGACTGCGCGCTGACGATCCGCCTCGCGGCGGAGGCGGGCGCGGTCGGCGGCTCCATCGAGGATTCATCGAGCGAGGGCGGGGCACCGATCCTGGACTTCGATCTCGCCGTCGATCGTGTCGCCGCCGCGGTCGAGGCGGCGCGCGCGCTGCCGTTCCCGTTCCTGGTCACGGCGCGCTCGGAGAACTTCCTCCACGGCGTCAACGACCTCGACGACACGATCCGCCGTCTGCAGGCCTTCGAGCGCGCAGGCGCCGACGTGCTGTTCGCGCCGCTGCTGCCGGACCTCGACGCGGTGCGCCGGGTCTGCGCATCGGTGACGAAGCCGGTGAACTTCATGGCCGGCATCCCGGGGCGCTCGTTCACGGTGCGCGAACTCGGCGAGGCCGGCGTGAAGCGCGTCAGCCTGGCGATGTCGCTGTTCCGGCACGCGATGAAGGCCGCGCGCCTGGCCGCCGAAGAGATCCGGGACCACGGCAGCTTCGGCTATCTCGATCAGCGCTGAAGTCCCCGGGACACGCACGGGACCAGAGAGGGAACGACACTTGCTCGCTGCGGCGCGCCGTTCCCCTTTTCTCCTGGAGTTCCCCGTGAAGAAGACCTTGCTCGCCACCGCGCTCGCGGTGCTCGCCCTGTCCGTCCATGCGCAGAGCGCCCCCGGCTCGGCACCTGTCTCCGCACCTGCCTACGGCGCGCGCCTGGAAGGCTTCGACTACCCGCATTCGCAGCAGCGCTTCAAGCTGACCACGCAGCGGCAGGCGCTGGAGATGGTCTACATGGACGTCGCGCCGACGGGCCAGCCCAACGGCCGGACCGCGGTGCTGCTGCACGGCAAGAACTTCTGCGGCGCGACCTGGGAGCAGACGATCAGCGTGCTCACCAGCGCGGGCTACCGCGTCATCGCGCCGGACCAGATCGGCTTCTGCGCCTCGAGCAAGCCGACCGGCTACCAGTTCAGCCTCAACCAGCTCGCGGCCAACACGCAGGCGCTGCTGCAGTCGCTGGGCATCGCGAAGGCGACGGTCATCGGCCACTCGATGGGCGGCATGCTCGCGATGCGCTTCGCGCTCGCGTATCCAACGCAGGTGGAGCAACTGGTCGTCGTCAATCCGCTCGGCCTCGAGGACTGGCAAGCCGCCGGCGTGCCGTATGCGTCGATCGACCAGCTCTACGCTCAGGAACTCAAGACGACCGCGGAGACCATCAAGGCCTACCAGCTGCGCTTCTATTACAACGGCCAGTGGAAGCCGGAATACGACCGCTGGGTGCGCATGTCCGCCGGCCAGTACGCGGGACCCGGCCGCGAGCAGGTCGCGTGGAACCAGGCACAGACGTCCGAGATGATCTTCACGCAGCCGGTGGTGCAGGAGCTGCCGCGGCTGCAGGTGCGCACGCTGCTGATGATCGGCGGCAAGGACCGCACCGCGCCCGGCGCGGTCCGTGCGCCCAAGGAGATCGCGGAGAAGCTCGGCGATTACGCGACGCTGGGCCGCTCGACGGCGAAGATGATTCCCGGCGCGTCGCTGATCGAGTTCCCGGCGCTCGGTCATTCGCCGCAGGTCGAGTCGCCGAAGGAATTCCACGAGGCGCTGCTCAAGGGCTTGAGCGCGCGGTGAGCACGACGAAGGGGACGAGAGATCGGCGCGTCGATTGTCTTCGACGTTCAGCCTACCGGTAGATTGCTTTGCACCGTCTTCAACGCCGGCGCATGCGCCTTCTTCCGGAACAGCTGCGCCGGCCGGTGGCTGCCGCCGCTGGTGAAGGCGCCGGGGATCTCCTCGATCACGTCGAGCTCGTCGATGCGACGGCGGAAGCCGCGCTTGTCGAGCTCGGCGCCCAGCACCTGCTCATAGGTGCGCTGCAGCTCGCCGAGCGTGAACTCGGCCGGCATCAGGTGCACCGGCAGCGACGAGTACAGCGTCTTCGATCGCACGCGCTCGACCGCCGTCTTCAGGATCTGCGCATGGTCGAAAGGCAGGGAGCGCAGACTGTCGACGGCCGCCCAGCGGAAGCGCTCGCCCTGCGCAGCGCCGGATCCGGCGGAGACTTCCACGTCCGTCGGCACCACCGCGTAATAGCTGACCGACAGTGACCATCCGCGCGAATCGCGATGCATCCCCGAGAAGGTCCTGAGCTGCTCCAGATACGGCGACACCAGTCCGGCTTTCTCGCGCAGGATGCGGGCGGCCGCGTCGTCGGCGTCCTGGTCGGTATCCGTGTGCACCCAGCCGCCCGGCAGCGTCCACGCGCCGAGCGCCGGCGCCTTGTCCCGCTGCGCAAGACCGGCATGCAGTGCGCCCTCGCGCAGCGTCAGCAGGACGATGTCGACGGTGACGATGGGGCGTTCGAAGTCCACGGGCTTGTTCTTCTTAGTGCGGAAAGGCACGAATTATGAGCGGCAAGGAATCCGGACGTCAAACCGCCGCTTCGATCCGCCGCCTTGAGGTTCCTCATTGAACGGATCCTGGAATCAATCGCACACCGGGCTACAGCTCGTTGCATCCCTGGACGTCGCCCCACGATTCACTTAGTGCAAACAAGCACGAAGTTGGGTATGCTGGCGCCACGACATGACAAAGACGGAATCGGAGTTCTCATGACCACCTCACGCACCCAGCCCCTCCAACTGCTGATCGTCGACCCGCAGAACGACTTCTGTGACATCGACGGCGCAACGCTGCCGGTGACCGGCGCGGACGCGGACATGAAGCGCCTAGCCGCGCTGGTGGATCAGGCGGGCGGCGCGATCGCGGACATCGTCGTGACCTTGGACTCGCACCCGGTCTACGCGATCGAACGGCCGGCGTTCTGGCAACAGCCGGGTGGGGAAGGCGCGCCGCAACCGGTCGCGCCCTTCACGCAGATCAAGGCCGGGGACGTCCGCGCCGGGCGCTTCGCGCCGCGCGACGCCGCGCTGCGTGAGGAGGTCCTGAGTTACCTCGACGCCCTCGAGGCCAGCCCGAAGAAGTACATCCTGATGGTGTGGCCGACGCACTGCGTCGTTGGCACCTGGGGCCACAATGTGCATGGCGACCTCGCCGCCGCGCTGGGCCGCTGGGAAGCGACGCGGCTGCGCACGGTGGAGAAGGTCCTCAAGGGCCAGAACCCGATGACCGAGCAGTACAGCGCCGTGCGCGCCGAAGTGCCCATCGCCAACGATCCGCGCACGCAGACCAACCGCGCGCTGGTCGACCGCATCGTCGATTTCCCGGGACTGACCTTCATCGCCGGGGAAGCCAGCAGCCATTGCGTGGCGGCGACGGCGGAGGATCTCTTCGCCGAGATGAGCGCCGAGCGGCTCTCACGCATCGTGCTGATCGAGGATGCGATGAGCCCGGTCGGCGGATTCGAGTCCGGCGCGACGGCTTTCGTAGCCCGCGCCCGCGCGCTCGGCGTCCGGACGATGACCGCGGCGCAGGCGCTCGGCCTGCTGTCGGCTTGAGCGGAGCGATGTCATGAACGACACCTCCGACACGACCTTCGTCCCCGTCATCCGCTCGTTGCTGGAGACTGACCTCTACAAGTTCACGATGTGGCAGACGCTGCTGCACGCGTTCCCCGCCAACGACGCCGAGTACCGCTTCGTCTGCCGCAACACGCCGGCCTTCCCGTTGAGCGAGCTCAGCGACGCGGTCAACCGCGAGCTGGACCACCTCTGCACGCTGAGCTTCTGCGATGAGGAACTCGCCTACCTGGGCGGTCTGCGCTTCATGAAGTCGGACTTCATCGACTTCCTGCGCATCTTCCGCTTCCAGCGCCGGTTCATCGACGTGCGGCCGGGCGAGGGCACCGAGGCGGGCCAACTGCTCATCGTCGCGAAGGGCCCGCAGGTCCATGTGATGGCCTTCGAGATCTTCGTGCTCGCCATCGTGAACGAGCTGTACTTCCGACGCCTCTGCGCAGGTCGCGAGGCCGAGGTGCTGGCCGAAGGCCGCGCGCGGCTCGCTGCGAAGACGCAACGGCTGCGCGACTACGCGGCGGCCGTGCCGGCCACGCTCGGCGAAGACGCCTATCCCTTCGAGTTCTTCGACTTCGGCCTGCGCCGGCGCTTCTCCGGCGACTGGCACGACGAGGTCGTCGCGACGCTGAAGCGTGAGATCCCCTCGGTCTTCAAGGGCACGTCCAACGTCGAGCTGGCGCGTCGCCACGGCTTGATCCCCATCGGCACGATGGCGCACGAGTATCTGCAGACCTACCAGGCAGTGGGCGTGCAGCTGAGGCTCTCGCAGAAGGCCGCGCTGGAAGGCTGGGTGCAGGAGTACCGCGGCGACCTCGGCATCGCGCTCACCGACGTGATCGGCATGGATGCGTTCCTCGCCGATTTCGACCTGTACTTCGCGAAGCTGTTCGACGGCCTGCGGCACGACAGCGGCGATCCGGTGGTCTGGGGCGAGAAGGCGCTCGCGCACTACGCGGCGCTGCGCATCGATCCGTTCACCAAGCGACTGGTGTTCAGCGACGGGCTCAACTGCGACGAGGCCTTCCGCCTGCACACGCACTTCGCGCAGCGCGTGCCGGTGGGCTTCGGCATCGGGACCAACCTCAGCAACGACCTCGGACCGAAGCCGCTCAACATCGTCATGAAGCTGGTCCGGTGCAACGGACAGTCGGTCGCGAAGCTCTCCGATGCGCCTGGAAAGACGCTCTGCGATGACCAGACCTTCCTCGATTACCTGCGGCAGGTCTTCCGCGTCCGCAGCGCATGAATGAACGGAGCGACGTCATGCTCAAGATCACCCTGGCCCAGATCAACCCGACGATCGGCGACCTCGACGGCAACCTCGCGCTGCACCTCGACGCCGCGCGGCAGGCGCGTCACGACGGCGCGGACCTGGTCGTCTTCCCTGAACTCTCGCTGACCGGCTACTACCCGGCGGACCTGCTCGATGACGAGGACTTCCGCCAGCGCCTGGACCGCGCGATGACCGCGCTGCTCGCGGCGACGCGCGAGGTCGATTCCCTCTACTGGGTCGTCGGCGCGCCGACGCGCAACCCGGGCGCCGGCAAGGCCTTCCGCAACTCGCTGCTGGTGATCCGCGATGGCGAGGTGCTGCTGGACTATCACAAGCAGTTGCTGCCGACCTACAACGTCTTCGACGAACGCCGCCACTTCGAGCCCGGTCCGGACGTCGCCCGCGTGCTGCGCATCGGCGGCACGCAGGTCGGCTTCATGATCTGCGAGGACGGTTGGAACGACGACGGCAAGGACTACGCGGTCAATCCCTTCCAGCGGCTGGCCGACGCGGCGCCGGACCTGATCGTCTCGATCAACGCGAGCCCGAGCAACATCGGCAAGCGCGAGCAGCGCCACGCCGTGTTCCGCGCCGCGTGCTGGCGCCACCGCCTGCCGCTGGTGTTCGTGAATCAGATCGGCGGCCATGACCAACTGGTCTACGACGGCGCCTCCTTCGCGATCGAACCGGAGCCGGGCGTGGTCTTCGAGGCCGAACGCTTCGAATCGCACATCGTCACGCTGCGCTTCGAGACGGATCGCGGGCTCTTCTCTTCGCGTGACGGCGGTGCGCTTTCGCCACCGCCGGCGAGCGCGGGACTCGACACGATGGCGTTCTACCGCCGGCAGATCGTGCTCGGCCTGCGCGACTACGCGCGCCGCTGCGGCTTCGACCGCGTCGTCGTCGGATCGTCGGGCGGCATCGACTCCGCGTTGACCCTGGCGCTCGCGGTGGAGGCGCTCGGCGCGGACAAGGTCTCGGCGATCACGATGCCGTCGCGCTTCTCGTCGTCGGGCAGCGTCGACGATTCGAAGGCGCTTTGCGACGCGCTCGGCATCCCGCTCGACGCCTGCCCGATCGAGGACATCGTCCGCCAGGTCGGAGACACGATGGCGACGAGCACGCTGGCGCTGCGGCCGTCCGGCCTCGCGCTGGAGAACCTGCAGGCCCGTGTGCGCGGCACGCTGCTGATGACCGTCTCGAACGCGCAGGGCCACCTGCTGCTGACGACCGGCAACAAGAGCGAGATCGCCGTCGGTTACTGCACGCTCTACGGCGACACCAACGGCGGCCTGGGGCTGATCGGCGACCTCTACAAGACGGAGGTGTTCGCACTGAGCCGCCATATCAACGAGACGGCCGGACGCGAGATCATCCCGGCTGCGATCCTCGACAAACCACCGAGCGCCGAGCTCGCGCCCGATCAACGCGACACCGACAGCCTCCCGCCTTATGAAGTGCTGGACGAGGTGCTCAAGGTGCTGATCGAAGGCGAACGCCTCGCCGGCGACGAACGCACGGCGGCCGAGGCTGCGGTCGCGGCGCTGCGCGGAAGCGACGAAGGTCAGGCGCTGATCGCCCGGATCAAGGGCATGATCGCCCGCAACGAATACAAGCGCCGCCAGGCGCCGCCGATCGTGCGGCTGCGGGCGCGCGCCTTCGGCAGCGGCCGGCAGTTGCCGATCGCCGCGAAGCATTACTGATCACTGCACTGAGCATCGGAAGGACCTTCATGACTCGCAAGACCGTCGCCGTCGTGGTCGGCCGCTGGCAACTGGTGCACCTCGGACAGGAGGCGCTGTTCCAGGCGGCCTTCGGGCTCGCCGACGAGGTGATCGCGGTGCTGGGCTCCTCGTATAAGGCGCGCGATCCGCGCAACCCGTTCGTGCATGAGGAACGTCGGCAGATGCTGCTGGCCAACCTGACGCCGGAGCAGCAGCAACGCCTGCACGTGCTGCCGGTGCGCGACTACTTCGACGACAAGCGCTGGAACGCCGCCGTGACGATGGGCGTGCGCGCCATCGCCGGCGAGGAGGCGGACATCGTGCTGGTCGGCCACCAGAAGGACCACACGAGCTACTACCTCAACAACTTCCCGCGCTGGCGGCAGCAACTGGTGGAACGGCTCGCCGATGTCGACGCGACGGCGATGCGCCAGGTGTTCTTCGAGGCCGACGATCCGGACGCCGCGCTGACGGTGATGACGCCGTATGTGAGCGCGCCGGTCCGGGCCTGGCTGCAGGCCTGGAGCCGTCTGCCCGAGTACCGCAAGCGCAAGGCCGAGCACGCCGCCATCGCGAGTTATCGCAAGAAGTACACGGCGGTCGCCTACATGACGGGCGACGCGGTGGTGACGGTCGGCGACCACGTGCTGCTGGTGCGCCGCAAGGGACCGTTCGGCGAGGACCTCTGGGCGGTGCCCGGCGGTCACCTGGACCGCGGCGAGAAGCTGGTCGCCTGCGCGGTCCGCGAGCTGATCGAGGAGACGCAGTTCCCGCTGCTGCCGGCTTCCATCCTGGCGGCGCTGCACGGCGTCGAGACTTTCGAGGATCCGTTGCGCAGCGCGCGCGGCCGCCTGATCACGATGGCGCATCACTTCAAGTTCGGCGAGATGGGCACGCTGCCCGAGGTCATCGGCAGCGACGACGTCAAGGAAGCGCGCTGGTTCCACCGCGACGAGCTGCCGGCGATGGAGTCGCAGATGTTCGAGGACCACTTCGTGATCCTCGACCATTTCCTGAACATCATCGAAGGTTGATCCTCGACCCGGTCGATGTCCGGGCAGGGTGATCGAATCAGTCCGACGTCCGACTACAGCGGCAAGCCGACGTAGTTCTCGGCGAGCGCCCGCTGCGCGGCTTCGGAGCCGAGCACATAGTCCAGTTCGGCGGCCTGGAGCTTCGCCTGGAACGCGGGCTCCTGATCGAAGTTGTGCATCAGGCTGGTCAACCACCACGAGAAGCGCTCCGCCTTCCACACACGGGCGAGGCAGCGCGCGGAGTAGTGGTCCAGACCGGCGTCGCTGCGTTCGCGGTAGTGCTCGATCAATGCCTGCGACAGGTAGCGGACGTCGGACGCCGCGAGGTTGAGTCCCTTCGCGCCGGTCGGCGGCACGATGTGCGCCGCATCGCCCGCGAGGAACAGCCGGCCGAAGCGCATCGGCTCCGCCACGAAGCTGCGCAGCGGCGCCACGCTCTTCTCCAGCGAGGGTCCGGTGATCAGCGACTCCGCGGCCTCGCGGTCGAGTCGCGCTCGCAGTTCATCCCAGAAGCGCGCATCGCTCCAGTCCTCGACGCGTTCGGTCGCCGGTACCTGCAGGTAATAGCGGCTGCGCGTCGCCGACCGCATGCTGCACAGGCTGAAACCGCGCGCATGGCGGCTGTAGATCAGCTCCTCGGAGACGGGCGGCGTGTCGCTCAGAAGGCCGAGCCAGCCGAAGGGATAGACCTTCTCATAGAGCTGGATGGCGCTCGCGGGAACGCTGGCGCGGCACACGCCGTGGAAGCCGTCGCAGCCGGCGATGAAGTCGGCGCTGATCTCGACCCGCTCGCCATGGACAGTGCACTGCGCGCGCGGCGTTGCGCTGTCGAATCCTTCGATCCGGACCTCGGACGCTTCGTACAGCGTGGTCAGTCCCGCAGCGGCACGAGCGGCCATCAGGTCGCGCGTGACCTCGGTCTGCCCGTAGACCAGCACCGTGCGTCCGCCGGTGAGCGCGCGCAGGTCGATGCGATGGCGCACGCCGTCGACCGCGAGTTCGAAGCCGTCGTGCACCAATCCCTCCGCGTGCATCCGGGCGCCGACGCCGGCCTCGTCCATCAGATCGGCCGTGCCCTGTTCGAGCACGCCGGCGCGGATGCGCGACAGCACGTGCTCGCCGCTCTGTCGTTCGACGATGACGGTGTCAATCCCGACGCGGTGCAGCAGCTGGCCGAGCAGCAGCCCCGCCGGTCCGGCACCGACGATGAGCACCTGGGTGCGTAAGGTCTTCATGGCGTGGAGCCTACGGATCGACGGCCCGACGGTGAATGGACGACTCCGACACGGGCTTGCACAATCCGAACCCATGGCTGTCGATCACGCGCTTCGTCGTTCCTCCCGCCGCCGCGGTTCAACGCCGGTGTATTCCCTCTACGGCGAGGATGGCCGTTCCCCGGCGCTGGACGGCCTGCATTTGGAGTCGATCGCCGACCGCAGCCGCTTGCACAATTGGGAAATCCAGCCGCATCGCCACGGCGCGCTGGTGCAGCTGCTGCTGATCGAACGCGGCCGCGTCACTGTCCGCATGGACGAGGAAGAGCGCGTCCTGCGCGCCCCGGCGCTGGTCTGGGTGCCGGCGCTGGCGGTGCACGGCTTCCGCTTCGCGCCGGAGACGGAAGGGCTGGTCGTCACGCTGGATCAGAGCCGGCTGCGCGAGCTGCTCGATCATCTGCCTGAACTGCTGGACAGCCTGTCCGAGCCGCGGCTGGTCGCGCTGGACCGCGGCGCGACGGTGACCCGCGCGTTGTTCGCCGTCGGCCACGGCCTGCGGGAAGACTACGCGGGGGCCGGCGCGTGGCGCGCTCCGGCGCTGGACCACGCGGTGGCGCTGCTGGCGACGCAAGCGGCGCGCTTCGGCGCCTCGGACGGAGCGCAACAGGCCCACGCCCACACGGCCGGCGACGGGCGCGCGCTGCAACACCTGACCCGCTACCGCGAACAGGTCGAGCGCCACTACCGCCGCCAACCGCCGGTGGCGGAACTGGCCGAGCCGTTGGGCATCACTCCCACGCAGCTGAACCGGCTGTGCCGCCGGCATCTGCAGTGCTCCGCCCTCGCAGTGCTGCACCAGCGCGTGCTCCTCGAAGCCAAGCGCGAGCTCGGCTACACCAACCTGATGGTGCGGCAGATCGCCGACGGACTCGGTTTCGCCGACCCGGCGTACTTCACGCGCTTCTTCCTGCGGCACACGGGGCGGTCGCCGAGCGCGTGGCGGGAGGGCGAATCCTCCTCGGGGTGAGTCAGGCTTGCCGGGAGAGCCGGCGGAGCGCCTGCGGCGATTGCGCATAAACACGGACGAAGGCGCGACGCATCCGGTCCGGATCGATGAAACCCGTGTCCTTCGCGATCACGTCGATGGGCACGCTGCTGGACTCGACCATCAGCCGTGCCGCCTCCAGCCGCAGCCGCTCGACGGCCTTGGCCGGCGTCAGCCCCGTCTCATCGGTGAAGGCGCGGCTGAACTGGCGCGGGCTCAGATGCACGATCCGCGAGAGCGCCTCCACCGACAGCTCCTTCGCGAGGTTGGCCTTCGCATAGGCCAGCGCCTTGTGGATGCGGTCGGTGCGCGGCGTCATCTCCAGCAGCGCCGAATGTTGCGATTGCCCGCCCATCCGGCGGTGCGACACGACCAGCTTCTTCGCGGTGAGCTTGGCGATCTCCGGTCCGACGTCGTCCTCGATGAAGGCCAGCGCCAGGTCGATGCAGGCCGTCGCGCCAGCGGAGGTCCAGAGTCCGTTGTCGTGGACGAAGATCTTGTCGTCCATCAGCTTCACCGCCGGGTGCTCGTGCTTCATCTTGAGCGCGTGGAACCAGTGCGTTGTCGCGCGACGTCCGTCGAGCAGCCCGGCCCCCGCGAGGTTGAAGGCGCCGCTGCACGGTCCGCCGATGCGCCGCGTCCGGCCCGCGGAGAAACGCAGGAAGTCCAGCAGCGCCGGCGGTCCCACCGTGGCGTCGTTGTCGCCCACCACGAGCAGCGTGTCGAAGCGCGTGTCGTCGAAGGGCACGGTGCTCACCTCGACGCCCGCGGAGGTCCGTACCGGGCCGCCATTCGCCGACATCAACGTGAGATGGAAGTGCGGCTTGTTGAACGACTGGTTGGCGTACTCGAACGCAGTCGCCATCGCCAGGTTGATGAGCTGGAACTCGGGATAGAGCGCCATGCCGACGCGGATCACGAGGGGCTCCCGGTCGACAGGGAGGCCGGCCCCGAGGTCTGGGTGGAGGTCGATGTCGACGTGGGCGTCGCCGCCGCCGTCGTCGTCGTCGTCGCGGCGATACGCCGTCCCGCCAGTTCGGACGCGGCGATCGCCACCACCAGGAACAGCACCGCGAACAGCGGCAGCTGATGTCCGCCGAACGCGTGGATGCCGAAGGCGCCCAGCATGCCGGCCAGCGTCACGCCCAGGTAGGTCGCCGCGGTGTTGAGGCCGAGCACCACCGGCGCGATGGTGGGCGCGATGCCGACCAGCCGGTACTGCTGCGGGCCCATGATGCCCCAGCCGGTGATGCCCCAGATTGCGATGGCGACGACGGAGGACCAGAGATGCGCGCTCGCCCAGGGCAGCAGCGCCATGTCCAGCGCCAGGACCGACAGCATCGTCAGCAGCACCGGCCGCGGGCCGAAGCGGTCCAGCAGGCGCGACAGGACGACGTTGGTCACCGTCCCGCCCGAGCCCCACAGCACCAGCAGCGCGCCGAAGAGCGCCGCGCTGGTCAGCACGCGGTCGAACACCACCGAGAAGTAGGTGTAGATCACGAAGTTCGCGGCCATGGCGAACAGCGTGGTCGCCAGCGTCAGGCCGACCCGTGCGTCCTTGAGCGGCGCCACGCGCGCGGCCAGGCTCACCCTGGTCGGCAGCGGGATGTCGCGCAGCATCGTCGCGATGCCGCCGGCCGCAGCGAGGCCGACGAAGGACACGAAGAACATCGTCCAACGCCAGTCGCCCAGGCCGCCGATCACCGTGCCGATGGGCGCGCCCAGCGCGGTGGCCGCGGTCAGTCCCGCCACGATGATGGTGAGCGCCTTGCCGCGCTGTTCCGGGCCGACGATCATCGCGCCCGTGCCGGTGGCGGTCGGCGCGTACATCGCCGCGCCGAGGCCGGCGAAGGCGCGCGACACCAGCGCCAGCGCGAAGGTCGGCGCGAAGGCGGTCGCCAGGTTGGCGATCACGAAGATGCCCAGCCCCCACAGCATCAGCTGCTTGCGAGGCACCGACGCCGCCACGGCCGCGATCGTCGGCGAGAGCAGGGCGTAGGCGATCGCATAGACCGTGGTGAGCTGACCGGCCAGGCCGACTTCCACGTTGAACTCCCGGGCGATCTCCGGCAGCACGCCGGCGATCACGAAGCTGTCGGTGCCCAGGGCAAACATGCCCAGGGCCAGGATCAAGAGGCGCTTGTCCATCGCGGTGTCTCCTTCACGCCCCGGCGCACCGGGCTGCTGGTTAGATGATCGAGATTCACTAAACGAGCGAATGCTAGGAGACACCTTTCTGGGAGTCAATACTTAGATGATGCCTTTACACTAAACCGTGTTTTGGCTAGCATGGGTCAACTACCGAGGAACCGACATGAAGAAGTCGAAGGCAGAGACTGCGGAGACGCGCAAACGCATCGTCGAAGTCGCCGCGAAGGCATTCCGCCGGCAGGGCATCGACGGCACCGGCGTGGCGGAGATCATGGCGGCCGCCGGGCTGACGCACGGCGGCTTCTATCGCCACTTCAGCTCCAAGGAACAGCTCGTCACGGAGGCCATGTCGGCCAGCGCGAAGAACCTGCTGCTGGACTCCAACGTCGCGGCGGAGCAGGGCGCGCAGGCGCTGATGGATGTGTTCCAGGACTATGTGACCCAGGACTACCGCGATGCGCGCGAGGACGGCTGCCCGTTGGCCGCCAACGGCAGCGAGCTGGCGCGCGCGGACGAGACCACGCGGCACAACGCGACGGACAGCTTCCGCAAGATCGTCGCCAACATCGCGCCCTATCTGCGCGTGCATGAGGGCGAGGACGGCACCGACACCGCGCTGAGCCTGCTGACCAACATGGTGGGCGCGCTGACCATCGCGCGCATCGTCGACGACCCGGCGCTGTCGGACCGCATCCTCGCGACCACGCGGCGGCGCATCGCGCGGCTGATCGACGTCGACGTGCCGTTGCAGCAGAAGGAAGCCGATCCCGCATGAGCCGCTTCAGCCGCCTGAACCTCTTGAGACAGGCGGCGATGGACGCAACGACAAACAGGAGCCGAGGCTCCTGTTTCTTCTGATGCGCCTGAAGCGCTGGGCGCGCTCGGTGCGCCCCGCGCGCCGCGAACCGCGGCGCCGGCTCAAGCAGCCGGGAACAACTGCTGCACCTGCCCGAACTGCTTGGCGCCGGCGAGCAGCGGCTCGGACTCTCCCGTCTCCAGGAAGGACTTCGCGGCGAACTCCGCCGCGCCCCAGGCGAGCTGCGGGATCGCCGAGCCCGCGCTGAGCCGCCGCACGCCGAGCCTGGCCAGGGTGGCCGCCGGCGCCAGGTCGGGCCAGGCCATCACGTTCAGCGGCAACGCGACGCGGCGGGCGATCTCCTCGATGTCGACCTCGTCGCGTGCGCCCGGCACGAAGAGGCCGTCGGCGCCAGCCGCCGCGTACTGCAGGCCGCGCCGGATCGTTTCCTCCACCTGCAGCGACGGTTCGACCAGGTCGGCCAGGATCACGTCGGTGCGCGCGTTGATGAAGAGGTCCGCACCAGCGACCGCGAGCATCTCGCGGATGGCGCGGATCTTCGCCGCCAGCAGCGCGGGGTCGTCCGGGCCGTCCTCGATGTTGATGCCGGCGACGCCGAGGCTGACCAGCCGCGCCACCGTTCGAGCGACCTGTTCCGGGTCGTCGGCATAGCCGTTCTCGATGTCGATCGAGACGGGGCCCTTCGCGACGCGCACGATGCGTTGCGCCACGCCCAGGGCCTCTTCCACCGGCAACGAGCGGCCGTCGCGATAACCGAGCGCCCATGCCACGCCCGCGCTGGTGGTGGCGATCGCGGACGCGCCCGCCTGCTCGAACAGCCGGGCGGACACCGCGTCCCACGCGTTGGGCAGGCGCAGGACGCCCGGACCTTGGTGCAGACGACGGAATGCGGAAACGTGTGTCATGTCAGTGCTCCAGTGGCTTGAGGGTCAATGGCTTGAGGATCAATGGCTTGAGGTTCACCGGGTGGTCGCGGAGGCAGGACCTGCAGCGGTCGTGGCGGTTGTCGATGCGTCCGTCGCGGCCACTGTCGTGGCCGGCGACCAGCCGCCGCCCAGCGCGCGGTAGACGCCGACCGCCGCGCGGGCCGCGTTGGCCTTGCTCGATGCCAGTTCGTCGCGGGCGTTGAGCAGCTGACGGTCGGCATCCAGCACGTCGGTCAAGGTGATGGAGCCACTGCGATAGGCCTGCTCGGACAGGTCGCGCGACTTCACCAGTGCATCGACCTGCTCCTGCACCTGGTTCAGGCGCAGCTGCGTCTGGACGAGGACCGTCAACGAGTCCTCCACGTCCTGCGCGGCCTTCAGCACCGACTGCCGGTAGAGCGCGAGCGCCTCGGCGTTGCCGCCCTTGGCCTGCGCCACTTCCGCGTCGACCTTGCCGAAGTCGAACAGACGCCAGCGCAGACCCGCCTGCGCGGCGGGCTGGAAGGCGGCGGAGGTGAACAGCTTGCCGGCCTTCGCGCTCTCGAAGCCGAGCACGGCGGAGAGCGAGAACTTCGGGTAGTAGTTCGAGACGGCCGCGCCGATGCGCTCGCTGGACGCGGCGAGCCGGCGCTCGGCCGCGATGATGTCGGGCCGACGACGCAGCATTTCCGACGGCTCGCTGTCCGCGGGGACCGGCGGAATGGACGGGATGTCGCGCTCCTTCCCGAGCTGCTGCGCATAGGTGCCGGGCTGCACACCCATCAGCACGTCGAGCCGGTTGAGCTGCTGCTCCAAGCCGATCGTCAGCGGCGGCACGCTGGTCCGGGCCTGCTTCAGCAGCGCATCGGCCTGCGCGACTTCACGGCCGGTCGCGGCGCCGGCGGCGTAGCGGTCGCGGACCAGTCGCAGCAGGTGCTCGTCGTCGTCGATCTGATGCTGGGCCACCGCCAGCCGCGCCTGGTAGCTGCGGATCTGCAGGTAGGCATCCGCGGCGTCGGCGGCCACGATGACGCGCGTGCCGAAGTGATCGGCCTCGGCGGCCTGCGCCTCCGCCTTGAAGGCGTCGGCCGTGCGCCGCAGTCCGCCGAAGAGATCCAGCTCCCAACTTGCCGCCGGCCCGGCCGAGTAGTCATGGATGCCGCGCGAATAACCGGGCAGCGAGGACGCCGCCGCGCCGCTCGGGCTGCGGAGGCTCTGGCGCTGGTAGCTCGCCGACGCGTCGAGCGCGCCGGACGGCAGCAGGTCCGCACCAGCGCTCGCGGCGGCCGCCCGGGCCTGCTGCACCCGGGCGATGGACGCGGCCAGATCGAGGTTCTGATCCAGCGCGCGCTGCACGACCTCGGCCAGCATGGGATCGTTGAAGCCCGTCCACCATTGGTCGAGCGAGGCGCGCGCCGCGGCGCCGGCTGCATCCGCGACCCCGGCGGCGGCGAGTCTGTTGTGGAACGGCGCCAGGTCGCTCCTCGGCGTGCTGTAGTCGGGACCGACCGCGCAGGCGGCGAGCACGGCGCTGAACACGGCGGTGAGGACCGCGCCCTTGGAGACGAGTGTCAGGTGGCGGATCATGTCTTGCTCCTCGATCCGATCTTGCGGACGAAGGTGTAGAAGCTGGGGGTGAACAGCAGGCCGAAGATCAGCACGCCGACCATGCCCGCGAAGACCGCGGTGCCCAGCGACTGGCGCATCTCGGCGCCGGCCCCGGTGGCCACGACCAGCGGGAACACCCCCAGGATGAAGGCGAAGGACGTCATCAGGATCGGACGCAGACGCGTGCGGGCGGCGGAGGTTGCGGCCTCTTCCGGCGTATCGCCTTCCTGGTCCTGCTTCTGGCGGGCGAACTCCACGATCAGGATCGCGTTCTTCGCCGCCAGGCCCACAAGGACAACGAATCCGATCTGGGCCAGGATGTCGATCGGCATGCCGCGGATGTCCAGCCCGATCGCCGAGGCCAGCAGGCACATCGGCACGATCAGCACGATCGCCAGCGGCAGCTTCCAGCTCTCGTACTGGGCGGCCAGCACAAGGAACACGAACACCGCCGAGGCCGCGAAGATCAGGATCGTCGGGATGCCCTGCTTCTTCTGCTGGTGCGACAGCTCGGTCCACTCGATCGCGAAGCCGGGCGGCAGGACCTCCTTGGCCAGCGCTTCCATCCGCGCCATCGCCGTGCCCGAGGACACGTCAGGGGCGGCGGAACCGAGCACGTCGGCCGCCGGGAACAGGTTGTGGCGCGGCTGGCGGTACGGCGTCGTCTTGTACTTGAAGGTCGCGACCGAGCCGATGGGCACCATGTCGCCGGTGGCGTTGCGGACCTTCAGGCGCGCGATGTCCTCGGGCGTGCGACGGAACTGCTCATCCGCCTGGGCGACGACCTGGTAGGTGCGGCTCAGGTAGTTGAAGTCGCTCACGTACTGCGAGCCCAGGTAGAGCTGCAGCGTCGAGAACACGTCCGTGGGCGTGAGACCGACCTTCTGCGCCTTCTCGCGGTCGATGTCGGCGTAGACCGACGGCGCACCCGCGTTGTACAGCGTGAACACGCCGGCGAAATGCGGGTCCTGGTTGGCGGCGGTGACCAGCTTGTTGGTCGCGTCCGCCAGTTCCTGCGCGGTGTGGTCGCCGCGGTCCTGCACCATCAGCTTGAAGCCGCCGGCCGCGCCCAGACCCTGCACGGCGGGCGGGTTCACCACGATCACCACCGCGTCCTTGATGCCGGCCAGCGCCGCGCGCACCCGCGGCAGCATGACCGCGGCGTTGACGCCCTTGACGTGCTCGCCGTAGAGCGAGGGCAGCGAATAGAACACCGTGCCGACGTTGGGCGCGATGGTGTTGGTGGTGACGTCCAGGCCGGACACCGGCGAGTTGTGCTTGACGCCCGGCACCTTCAGCACGATGTCGTTGACCTTGCGCAGGACTTCATCGGTGCGCTGCAGGCTGGAGCCCGGCGGCAGGATCACGACCACGGCCTGGTAGCCGATGTCCTGCTCGGGGATGAAGCCCGAGGGCATGCGCGACATGTGGAAGCCGGTGACGCCGATCAGCACGAGGTAGATCACGCCGATGACGGTAGTGGCACGGACCAGTCGGGCGGTGAGCTGGCCGTACTTCGTCGACATCCACTCGAAGCCGATGTTGAAGCGCGCGAAGCCGGCGCGCACCAGGCGGCCCAGGCCTCGCGGCTTGGCGTCATGGTCGTGCGGCTTGAGCAGCACCGCGCACAGCGCCGGGCTCAGCGTCAGCGAGACGGCGGCGGAGATGATGGTCGACGCGGCGATCGTGACCGCAAACTGCGTGAAGAACAGGCCCGAGATGCCGCTGATGAAGGCCGAGGGCACGAACACCGCGCACAGCGTCATCGCGATGGCGATCAGCGCGGTGGAGACCTCGTCCATGGTGCGGTGCGCCGCCTCGCGGGGGCTCATGCCCATGGCCATGTTGCGCTCGACGTTCTCGACCACCACGATGGCGTCGTCCACGACGATGCCCACCGCCAGGATCAACCCGAACATCGACAGGTTGTTGATCGAGATCCCCAGCACATGCAGCACCGCGAAGGTCCCGATCAGCGAGATCGGGATGGCCACCACCGGGATGATGGTCGCGCGCCAGGTCTGCAGGAAGGCGTAGACCACGCCGACCACCAGCAGGATCGCGATGAACACCGTCAGGATGACTTCGTGGATCGACTGGCTGACGAAGGTCGTCGGGTCGTAGATCTTCATGTAGTCCATCCCGGACGGGAAGGTCTTCTTGAGCTCGGCCATCTTGTCCCAGATGGCGTTCTCGGTCTCGACGACGTTGGCCCCCGGCGTGGCGATCGGGAACCACGGCGACGACGGGTAACGGTCGGCGTAGGCGATGGAGCCGTAGTCCAGCGAGCCCAGCTCCACGCGGCCGATGTCGCGGATGCGGGTCACGCGGCCCTTCACGTCGGACTTGACGATGACGTCGCCGAACTGCTCCGGCGTGGTCAGCCGCCCCAACGTCTCGACGTTGATCTCGTAGGCGGCGGTGGTCTTCACCGGCGGCGCATTCAGCACGCCGGCCGAGACCTGCGCGTTCTGTGCGCGCAGCGCGGCCAGGATCTCGTTGGCGCTGATGTTGTCCGCGGCGGCCTTGTCCGGATCGATCCAGATGCGCATCGCGTATTCGCGGTTGCCGAACAGCTGGAAGTCGGCCACGCCCGGCAGACGCGCGATCTCGTCGCGGATCTTGAGCATGTAGTTGGACATGTACTCGACGCTGCGCGAGCCGTCGGGCGAGTACGGGTGCACGCCCAGCAGCAGCGAGTTGATGGTCTTCTTGACCTGCACGCCCTGGGCCTGCACCTCCTGCGGCAGCCGTGACAGCGAGTCGTTGACGCGGTTGCGCGTGAGCATCAGCCCGGTGTTGGCGTCGGTGCCCAGCTTGAAGACGACCGTGATCGTCAACTGGCCGTTGCCGGTGGACTGGCTGCTGATGTAGTCCATGCCCTCGACGCCGTTGATCGCCTGTTCAAGCGGCGTGGCGACGGTGCGGGCGACGACCTCGGCGGAGGCGCCGGGATAACGGGTCTGGACGGAGACGGTGGGCGGGACGATGTCGGGGTACTGGGCGACCGGCAGGAATACCAGCGCGGCCAGGCCGAACACCACGATGAAGATGTTGAGCACCGCGGCGAAGCGCGGGTGCTCGATGAAGAAGTGTGAGAGCTTCACAGCGGGGCTCCTGGATGTCCGTGGGCGGACTTATTTCTGGCTGAGGTGCTGGGAGCCGTCTTGACCCTGGCCTTGGCCCTGGCCGGCCTTGGCCTGCGCCGGCGCGGTGTCGTCGACGATGGGCTGCTGCTTGGGCGAGACCTTGGTGCCAGGTCGTGTCACCGGCACGCCTTCGACGACCACGCTGTCCGTCGTGGCGAGGCCGGCGCGGATCACGCGCAGCGAGCCGCGCAGTTCGCCGATCTGCACGGTCTTCGGTTCGACCGTGCCGTCCTTGCCCACCGTCAGCACGAAGTGGCTGGACTGGTCCGGCAGCACGGAGGCATCGGGCACCAGCAGCACCGGCTGCGGCTTGGAGGTGGACAGCCGCACGCGGGCGAAGCCGCCCGGCGTGAGGTGCAGATCCTTGTTGGACACGACCGCGCGGGCGTGGATGGTGCCGCGGGACCGGTCCAGCGCGTTGTCGATGAAGTTGAGCGTGCCGTCGCGGCCGAAGTCGGCGGAGTCGCCCAGCGACACGGCGACCCGGTCGCCGCCCAGCGGCTGCTCGCCGCGGCCGCGGGCGTAGGCGGTGTAATCGGCCTCGCTCATGTCGAAGTTCAGGTAGATCGGATCGAGCGACACCAGCGTGGTCAGCAGCGTGGTGGGGCTGGTGCCGCCGCGGCTGCCGGCCACGAGGTTGCCGATGGAGACCTGGTGATCGCCGATGCGGCCGGTGAAGGGCGCCACGACGCGCGTCTGCGCCAGATCGAAGCGCGCGTCGCGCACCTGCGCCTGCGCGCCGTCGACGGCGGCCGCGGCGGCGAGCTTGTCGGCGTGGCGCTGCTCGACGTTCTCGGCGGAACCGGCGTCGGTGGCCTTCAGCGTCTCCGCCCGCGTCAGCTGGCGGGTGGCGAGGTCCAGGCGGGCGTTGGCGGCAGCCAGCAGGGCCTGCGCCTGGCTGAGCTTGATCTCGTACGGCTCGGGATCGATGACGAACAGCAGATCGCCCTTGTGCACCAGGTCGCCGTCCTTGAAGTGGATCTGCGCCAGCGTGCCGCCGACCTGCGCGCGCAGCTCGACGCGGTTGACCGCCGCGTACTGTCCCAGCAGCGTGAGCTGCGAATCCACTGCACGCTGCAAGGGCGCGCTCACGCCGACGACCGGCAGCGGCGCCGGCGCGGCATTGGCTTGCGTGTCGGGCGTGTAGCCGACGGCGATCATGGCTGCGGCGGCGACCACGGCCAGACCGAGGCCCCCGGCCCACAACCGGAAGGACGAGGTGGACGCACGGGAGGCGGTGGTCAGGCCGCGGTCTTGAGCTTGTTCAGTCATGGCGATTCTCATTTAGATGATGTTTGTTCACTAACGAAGCGAATGCTAAGGGTCATCATCTAAAGAGTCAACGAATAGATGATGTGTGTTTACTAAAAAGAGAGGGGCGGCCCGAATGGGTCGCCCCTCAAAGCGCCTCCGCGGACTGCTTTGCCACAGCGCGGAGGGCCGTCGACCGGGGAGAGCCCGGTCGAAGCGACGACGGGCGGTGTGCGACGACGGACGCGTGGGCGCCGTCGGACCGGGCTCAGGCCTTCAGCGAGGCGAGGCCGCTCATGCCGATGCCGTCGATCAGCTGGGCCTGGATCGGCTTGACGACGGTGTTGACATCGGAGGCGCCGAACGGGTTGCCGACGACCACGCGATCCGGTCGCTGACCGGCGGGCGTCTCGACCAGCTTCAGCAGCGCTTGCGCGACGTCGTGCGGGTTGGGCGCGTCGGTGCCGCTGAAGACGCTGCCCAGGAAGGCGACGAAGGCCTTCGGCACGTTGGCGACGTCGCCGTAGGCCGGCTCGCGGGCGCTGTCCGCCGGGTGGAGGTGCGTCGAGTACAGGTTGGTCGGATACGCGCTGGGCTGGACCAGCACGACGTCGACGCCGAGCTGCGAGAGCTCGTAGCGGTAGGACTCGGTCATCGCCTCGACCGCATGCTTGGTTGCGCCGTACAGGCCGACGAAGGGGATGGTCACGCGGCCCAGGATGGAGCCGATGTTGACGATCAGGCCGGCGCGGGCCTGGCGCATCGCGGGCAGCACGGCGCGCGTCGTGCGCTGCAGGCCGAAGACGTTCACGTCGAACATCTCGCGGGTCTGCTCGGTGGTGATGGTCTCCGAGATGCCCTGGATCATCAGCCCCGCGTTGTTGATCAGCACGTCCAGCGTGCCGCCGGTCTTGGCGAGCACCGACTGGAACGCCGCCTCCACGCTGGCGTCCTGCTTGACGTCGAGCTCGACGACCTCGATGCCTTGGGCGCGCAGTTCCTGCGCGACCTGCGCGTGGCGGCCGGCGATGTCGCGCATGGTGGCGAACACGCGGTGGCCGGCGGCGGCCAGCGTGAGGGCGGCGTCCTTGCCGAAACCGTTGGACGTGCCGGTGATCAGGATGGTCTTCTTCATGGTCTGCTTTGGCGAAATGGGGATGACCGGAGTCGGCCGCGGGCGGCCGATGCGGATCGGAGGGATTCGCGTCGGGTCAGTCCATGAGGCCCGTCCCCGCGCTGGCGGTGATCGAGCACCGCTGGTTCAGGATGTTGGGCACCTGGGCGGGAGTCGTAGAGGAGCAAACAGCCGTAGATCCGGCGTTTCCGGACATGCGGTACGGACCGCGCAAAGAAAAAGCGGGCCAGGCCCGCTTTTGGTGGATCACAGGGGCACGCCCTGGGGTCAGGTCTGAAGTCCGGCCTGATGTCAGAGCCCCAGCTCGGTCAGTCCCGGGTGGTCGTCCGGACGACGGCCCAGCGGCCAATGGAACTTGCGGTCCTCGGCCTTGATCGGCTGGTCGTTGATGCTGGCGTGGCGGTGCGTCATCAGGCCCTGGGCGTCGAACTCCCAGTTCTCGTTGCCGTGGCTGCGGAACCAGTTGCCGGCGTCGTCATGCCACTCGTAGACGAAACGCACGGCGATGCGGTTGCCTTCATGGGCCCACAGCTCCTTGATCAGGCGGTAGTCCAGCTCGCGCGTCCACTTGCGCTCCAGCAGCGCCTGGGCCTGGTCGCGACCTTGGGGGAACTCGGCGCGGTTGCGCCACTTGGTATCCGGGCTGTAGGCCAGCACGATGCGCGCCGGGTCGCGGCTGTTCCAGCCGTCCTCGGCCAGGCGGATCTTCTGGATGGCGGTCTCGCGGGTGAACGGAGGCAGGGGAGGGCGGGTGTCCATGGTCGAGGTCCTTTCGTCGAAGGCGGGCAGGTCGGTAGAGAGCGGGCTGCCGATCGACCAGCGGAGGGGGAAGTCGATCGGCTCATGTAGACAGATCTGTCTACGTGGGTCGGATTCTGGCGGATGTAGACAGGTCTGTCTACAATGACCGGATGGACGACACCAACGGCAGCGTGGACATCGGCGAGCTGCCCGCCCGCGAGCGCATCCTGCGCACCGCCCACGACCTGTTCTATGCCGAGGGCATCCGCGCCACCGGCATCGACCGCGTGATCGCGGCGTCGGGCGTCACGAAGGTCACCTTCTACCGGCACTTCCCGAGCAAGAACGACCTGATCCTGGCCTACCTCGAGCTGCGGCACGGGCGCTGGATGGACTGGTTCAACGGCGCGCTCGAACGTCACGGCGCCGCAGGGAAGGGCGCGGGTGGGCGGG
>NZ_DASVNZ010000214.1:0-10909 GCF_036486225.1 Roseateles sp.
CGCGCGGCGCGTCCCCAGTTGGCACCAGGCGCGCCCCGCGGCGGCCCGGCCACCGGGACCGGCCGCGAAGCGCCAGCAGTTGCCGCAGATCGGCGGGCGCCAGACGGCCTTCGCCGCACAGCCGCAACAGGAGCTGGCCGACCAGTCTCACTGCCCAGGCCTGGTCCGCGAGCAGGGCCGCCGCAAGCAACGACGGTTGACGCCGGCCCGGCCCCCACAGCCTCGACAGCTCCGTCGAATTCAGACGCGCATCGCAGGCCGCCTTCGCCATCAGCGTCAGCACGGTGGACAACGAGTGCGGGTCGAGCGCCAACGCGGCGCAATGGAGGATCGGGACGCCGCGCTCGTCCGGCGCCGTCATGAGGGCCAGCATGTCCCGGCGCCCGATCCAGCCATTCGCCACGCCGGTCGCCAACGCCTCCATCCACAGCGCCACCGCGTCCATCCGGCCCGCCATCATGGCGTCGCCGATCGCGGACACCCCTCCCGGCATCCCCAGAAAGGACGGGAACATCGCGCTCCGCCACCCGCGGCGCTGCAACTCGAGCGCATTCGCGAGCAGCCCCCGCACCACGTCGAGCTCGCCGTGCCACATCGCGGCGCCGATCGCGACATGACCGCCGCGACGGCACCAGCGGGCGCGGGCCGGATCCTCCTCCGCGGTGAGCCGCTGGAGGCCCAGCACTGACAACTCGTCATCGAGATGCTCCCGCACGGCACGCGCATGGCCGGCGGCGGCGGCCTGCGACAGCGCATGAGGCTCGTCGGCCTGACCGAGCAGCAGGCGGCTCACCTGGTCGCGCGACAGGAGGCGGTCCTCCCGCGCGGCGCGCAATGCCGCGCGGTAATGGGCGGCAGCCTCGCGGGATCCTTCGCGCATCGCCGCGTGATAGGCGCCCGAGCCGTCCTCGTGCAGGACCTTCAGGGCATCGAAGAGCTCGACATCGTCCAGCGCCCCCTCTCGCGCGATGCGGATCAGCGCCCGCGTCCAAGCGCCGACTGCATCTGCATGGTTGCGCGTCATCGCCAGCCTGAAGCCCTCCCAATGGCCGGGCCCGCTGATGTCCGCGACGCCCATGACCAAGGCCTTGAGGTCCGGCCGCGTGAGCACCCCGCGCGCATGGGCGCCTTCGACGGCGCCCAGGAAGACCTGCAGCGACTCGGCCTCGCCGTGCGCGAGCGCCACGCCGATGGCGCCCAGGCTCTCCTCCGCCCCGCCCGCGAGGATCTCCCGGAAGGGCGGCGACAGCGACAGCGGCGTCGTCCGCGGCCACCCCTCCGGCCGGCGCCCGCGCACCGCCAGTATCGTCGCCACGAGTTCACGCACGAGGTCCCCGCCGCGCGGCTGCGCCATCGCGCAGGCGAGCGCCGACTGTCCGCGATCGTCACGCGCCACCAGCGCCAGCCCGCGCTGCCGCGCGGTCAGCGCCGGCATGGCGATCATCAACAGGTCGAGCCAACGGCGCAGGCGGTCGACGTCCCCGCACCGGGTCGCGTCGGCAAGTCGGCCCACCCCATCACAGGCGATCCATGCCACCGCCGCGCCCGCCTCCTTGCCCGGCAGCAGGCGGGCGAACAGCTCCCCGTGCCCGGCGTCGTCGGCGGCGAGCATCAATCGCGGACAGAGATCCGGATGCAGGGCGGCGATCCGGTGGCGGTCCAGCCAGACACCGCAGCGTTGCTCGCCCATCCGGCGCCACCAATGCCGCACCAGCTCGTCGTCCTCCAGCCAGTGGGGCGCAATCCCGGGCAAGGCGTCCTCGGCGTCGAACAGGATGGGCATGCGCACCAGTCCCTCGCGCGCCGCCACGGTCATGAGCGGGTGGCGCCCCTTGGCCATCAGCCGATCGAATTCCGTCAGGACCCCGACCCGGACCGGCCGGGCCTCGCCCGGATCGAAGCCCTCGTTCTCGCCCCCCTGCACCCACCAGAGTCCGTCCGTCAGGCAGCGCAGCCGGAAGGACGACGCGTCGGGCGCGCGCCAGATCAGACGCGTCTCGATCACACGTTTCGGCAGCGCGCCGGCGTCCATGAGGTTGAGCAGGGTCTGGACGGCCAGCCACGTGGGATGGGACACCAATCCGATGTGCCCGCTGTCGTCGTCCTCGCGGAACAAGGCCCAGCGGTCCACGGGTCCCAGCATGCGCTCGACCGCGACGATCTCCTCGTCGATCGCCGCCTGCTGCGCGGGGGTCGCCGGCCAGATCCGGACGCAGTCGACGCCCACCGCCATCAAGCGCGAGCGCACGGTCTGCAAGGCCTCTTCGGCCAGCGAGCGCGCGATCGCCGCGGGGGTCACGCGTCGCTGCAAGGCGCACCTGGCCCGCGTCAGGATGTCGTGGGGGAGCGCCGTCGCGTCGAAGGAGTCGTCCTGCGGTTGGCTTCGCGCGGACGGCAGATCCAGCCGGCGCTCCAGCGCGACGACGTAATGCACCTCGAAGTTGGCGAGCGTGCGAACGCCTTCGGCCGGATCGCGCCCGATCGTGGCGCGCACGACCTCCAGCAGCGTCTGCCGGATCAGGTCGTCGCGACGCAAGGCGGCCACCCGCGCCACACCGCCCGCGAGACAGTTCAAGCGGTGCGTCGTCTTGTCCAGGATGTCGGCGGAACCGGTCCTGCACAACTCGAGGGCCTCGACAGCCTCGACCAGTTCCCGGCGCAGCAGCACGATGGGCCCACGCGCCTGTGCGACCGCCCTCGCGAGCTCATGCAGCAGCGCAGCGCCCTCGTCGTGGAAGAACTTCCTGCGTTCGTCCGTGTAGCGCGGATCCGTCGGGTCACCGACGCGCGCGGGCAGATCGTCGAGCAGGTCAGCCTCATCCCGGGCGCCCAGCGCCCTCGCGGCCTCCGACAGCGCCGCGCAGGCTGCGGCAAGCGTCGGCCGCCGAGCTGCGCCCGCACGGGCCGGCGGGTTGGACGGCGACGTCGGCGAGACCTCGGTCGAAAAGCCGAAGTGCGGATCGAAGGCGACGTCGAGAGCGCCGACGAACGCGGCCGGAAAGGCGGGGACAGGCTGCATGCGGCACGACGGGAAGACGGAGTCCGCTTTGTCATGCCGCGGACCAGCCCCGGAGATCCCCGGAGTCCGTGCCGCCTCACCGGCGCCTTGCGCGATACACGTGCCCGCCTGACTGCGGCGGGGGACCCGTCATCCTCAGGCGAACTTGCCGGCCTGGAAGTCCCGCACCGCCTGCAGCAGTTCGCCTTCGGTGTTCATGACGAAGGGACCGTACTGCGCGATCGGCTCGCCCAGCGGCTGGCCGGCGATCAGGATCGCCCGCGCGCCCTCGTCCGAGGCCGTCAGCCGCGCGCCGTCGGCGCCGGCCGTGTTGGCGAGGATCGCCATGCGACCGCTGGGCACCAGGCAGCCGGTGTCGAAGCGCAGCGCGCCGCGGTACACGTACAGGAACGCGTTGTGCGTCGCCGGGATCGCCTGCTCGAAGGTCGCGCCGGGCGCCAGATGCACGTCCAGGTAGATCGGCAAGGTCGCGTCGCGCTGCACCGCGCCGGTCACGCCGTGGCTCTCGCCCGCGATCACGCGCACCGTCGCGCCCGGCAGCGTCAGCTCCGGGATCTCGGCGCTGGCGATGTCGCGGTACCAGGGGTCGCGCATCTTGTCGCGGCCGGGCAGGTTCAGCCACAGCTGGAAACCTTCCATGCGGCCTTCCTGCTGCTCGGGCAGCTCGGAATGGATCACGCCGCGGCCGGCGGTCATCCATTGCACGCCGCCGGGACCGAGCAGGCCCTCATGGCCGGCCGAGTCGCGATGGCGCATCTGCCCCTCGAGCATGTAGGTCACGGTCTCGAAGCCGCGATGCGGATGGTCGGGGAAGCCGGCGATGTAGTCCTCGGCCTGGTCCGTGCCGAAGGCGTCCAGCATCAGGAAGGGATCCAGGCGCCGCTGCAGGTCCTGCGTCAGCACCCGCGTCAGCTTGACGCCGGCGCCGTCGCTGGTGGCCCTGCCCTGCACCAGGCGCTCGACCTGGCGGGGCGTCCGAAGAGAGGTGACAGGGGTGGCGGCGGTCATGATGGATTCCTTTGATGATCGATGAACGGATGAATGAAGGGATGTCTGTGCCGGCCGTCAGCGGATGCTGCCGGCCCGGCATGGGGCTTGGGGGTCCAGGAGGGATCCCCCGTGCCCCGTGGAGGGCGCGCGCGGTCGATCCGGCCGGTTGCGCCCGTGGTGGCCGATCAGGCCGGCTGCACTTCGCCGAACAGCGCGGCGATTTCCTCGCGGGCGGTGGCCAGGCCCTTGGCCGCGGCTTCCTCGCCCATGTTCAGGCCTTCGGCCAGCACGAACTTGACGTCCGTCATGCCAAGGAAGCCCAGCGTCAGCTGCAGGTAGGGCACGATGTTGTCGGCCGGCTGGCCGCGGTACACACCGCCGCGCGTGCTGACGACGATGACCTGCTTGCCGGTCACCAGGCCTTCGGGGCCGTTGGCGCCGTACTTGAAGGTGGCGCCGGCGCGGGCGACCGCGTCGATCCAGTTCTTCAGCTGCGAGGTCACGCCGAAGTTGATCATCGGCGCGGTCAGCACGATCACGTCGGCGGCCTGCAGTTCGGCGATCAACTGGTCGTTGAAGGCCACGCGGTCGGCTTGCGCCTGGGTGCGCGTATCGGCCGGGGTGAACAGCGCGCCGAGGGTGGCCTCGTCCATCGCCGGCAGCGGACGCACCGCCAGATCGTGCACGACCGTCTTGGCGCCGGCGTTGCGGGCGACCAGTTGGGCGACGACTTCATTGGCCAGCAGGGTCGAGACCGAGCCTTGGCCCTCATGCAGACGGCGGGCGCTGGAATTGATCTGAAGGATGTTCATGGTGCGTTTCTCCGGGCGTTTCGGCTGGATCAGCCGGGTGTGATGGGATGGAACGAACTCTATTGATCGCTCCTCAGCACCGGAAGACGTCGTACTGGATAAGATTGTTCCATTCAACGAACAATCCCTTCCCCACCCGGAAGCCCGCCCCATGAGCCTCGATGCCGATGACCTGCTGGTCTTTGCCCGCGTGATCGAAAGCGGCAGCTTCAGCCGCGCGGCGGAGCGACTGCAGTTGCCGAAGTCGACGGTGTCGCGGCGGATCGCGGCGCTGGAGGAGCGGCTCGGCGAGAAGCTGCTCCAGCGCAGCACGCGCCGACTGACCTTGACCGAGTTCGGCCAAGGGGTGCTGGAGCACGCGCGGGTGCTCGCGGGCGAGGTCGACGGGGCGCTGGCCCTGGCGCTGCATCGCCAGCAGCGGCCGACGGGGCGGCTGCGGGTGTCGATGCCGGCGGACTTCGCGAATCAGATGCTGACGCCCATGCTGAGCCGCTTCGTCGGCGACTACCCGGAAGTGCAGCTGGAGCTCGATCTGTCGCCGCGGCGCGTGGACCTGATCGCCGAGGGCTTCGACATCGCGGTGCGCATGGGACAGCTGCCGCCGGACAGCCAGTTGGCGGCGAGACGCCTGGCGATGTTCAGCAGCGGCCTGTACGCCTCACCACAATACCTGGAGCGGCACGGCGAACCCCAGTTGCCTGAAGGGCTGCTGAGCATGCACGGCCTGATGATCCTGAGCCGCGCCGGCGAGCCGTTGCCATGGCGGCTGTTCGGCATCGTCGACGGGCAGGCGGACCAGCGCATCGAGTGGGTCGGCGTGCCGGACAGCCGCACGCTGGTCAACGCGCCGGACATGCTGCTCCAGATGGCGCGCGCGGGGTTGGGCATCACCTGGGTCGGCAACCAGTACGCACAGGCCTTCGTCGACCGCGGCGAGCTGCTTCGCGTGCTGCCGGCCTGGTGCGCGGAGCCGTCGACCTGCTGGGCGGTGTTCCCGCAGCGCCGCCTGATGCCGCTGCGCACGCGGCTGTTCCTCGAGGCGATGGCGGCGGCGCTGACACCGTTCGATCAGGCGGCGATGTACGGGATGTAGCCGTCAGACGCCGACGGCCTTGGCGTATGTCGGCGGCGGCCGGACGCGACGCGCGTCGACGACCCCGTTCCCGTGATCGGCTGCAAAGGTGACCGCTTGATAGGCGGCATTGATGGCCTGGGCGCCCAGTTCCGTCGGGACAAACGCGGTGTCGGGTACGACGTCCGACGCCTCCTCGAACCCCAGATGTTCGAGCAGTCCCGCGGTGACAACGTCCTGTGACCACTCGGACCGGACGGACGCGTGTGTCCAATGGCTCAACGTCGACGCTGCCAACGCTCGCCGCCTTTCAGCCTGCTCCGGCGACCGGTGTTCCACCACCGCCGATACCGCGCGTCCGATGGCGGTGACGGCGTTGTCGCGGGGCACGCCGTCATGGAAGGCGACGCTCAGGGCACGCGCGGCGAGTCGGCGCGTCTCGTCGCACGACATGTCCTTCAACAACTGGCACAGCAACCACATCAAGCGTTTCCCTGCGCCGTACATCGCCGCCTGAGCATCGCTCAGCCGAGGGGCAAGATCGGTCCACTTGCTGGCCTGAGCCAGGATGCGGGCCGAGACATCCCGCTCCGGACCTGCCGCGACCTCCAGCTCCTTCGCCAGCCAGATGAACAGCTGGAACAGTTCCGCTCGGCATGCCAGGAAGTCCCCGCTGGCCCGGAACTGCGCCGGTGACAGTGCGACCTTGTAGAACCTGGTCTGCTTGGCCGCTTTCTCGGCCAGCGGCCTGCCATCCTGGTCCGCGATCTGCCGGGACGGATCCCGAGCGGCGCGCAACGCGTTGCCGAGCACGACGACGGCATCGGGCAAGGCGCTGTTGGGCCTGAAGTCCTGGTGCAAGGAACGGAGCACCCGATCCCGAACCGCCGGGGCGCTGCTTCGCTGAAGCAGATCGAGCAGCGTCAGGAGCATCGGGAGGCCTTCGGCGAAGAACCGGTCCTGCGCCCTGGTCTGATCAGGCGTGTCGCCCGTATACCTCGTCGTGAGCTCGTCGATCGCGTCGCGGCACTCATGCCATCGTCGGTCACCCTCGAACAGGTCCTCCAGGGATTGCACGGCGGTCAGTGTCTCCTGGACGGCACGTTCGAAATCAGGCCGTGGGCGACCGCCCGTGTCGATGGCGGGGTCCTGGATCGGAGTCGACGAAGCGGCATGCAACGGATACACAGCGAACACCTTGAATGAGCATGAACAGGGGGCATTGGTACGCTGCCACCCCCATTGCGGTTCATGCCTTCGAACGCTGCTGTGTCCGTCAGTCGACCTGCACGTCGACCTTCATCAATCGACCTGGAACCCGATCTCCACGCTGACCTGGCGCGGCGCCGGGATCGGCCCGAAGCGCCACTGCTTGACCGCGTTGATCGCGGCCGCGCTGAGCTTGCGGTCCGGCGAGCGCAGCGCCTGCGCCGCATCGACCCCGCCGTCCGGACGGACGGTGAACTGCACCAGCACCGATCCGGCACGCTGCTGCGCCAGCAAGGCGCGCGGGTACTCCGGATCGACCTTGTGCAGCAGCTTCAAGGGCACGGGTTCGTCATCGGGTTCCGGTTCCGGTGTCTTGGCGACAGGCGCCGTCGACGGCGCGGCCATGGAGACAACCTGCGGCGAGGGTGCTTCCGACATCGGCTGCGGCACGCCGGTCGGGGGGGCGATGGTCTGCGCGTTCGTCGGCGCGTTCGTCTGCGCGGCCGGCTGGCCGATCGGCGCGGGCGTGGGCGACGCCGTCGCGACGACAGGTGCCGCATCCTGCGCGGCGCTGCGAGCGGCAAGCGCGCGCTCGGCGGCCGGATCGAGTTCCTGCCGACGCGCCACCGGCGCGGGCGCGGCGGCGGCCACCGGCCTGGCGACGGGCTTGGGCGCTTCGGCCTTGGTCTCGTGCGCAGGCTTCTTCTCGCCCTTCTCGGCGTGGAACTTGATCCACTGGAACACCTTGTCGGCGTCGCGCTTGGCGCGGTCGACATCGCTCATCGGCGCCTTCGGATCGGCCGCCGCCGCGGCGGAAGTCGCCGCTTGCGCGGCGGGCACGGCGGGGGTCTGCGCCTGCACGGACATCGCGACCAGGCCCAGGCTCAAGACCTGGCACAGGGCGAGGCCCTGACGTCGGACGCTCGGGAGACTACGGCTGCTCATTACTCCACCCTCTCGATTGCGCTGGTTGCTCTCTTTTGGAGACAACGCCGGTCTTGTCTGCTGCTGTTGCTGTGGTTCTTTCGCGCCCCGGCCTGAGCGCCGCAGTGTAAGAAGTCACCGTGGTGACGCCCCCTCGGTGTTTCCCCGGAATCAGGATGTAACAGTACCTCGGATGTCCCTTGACATCGGGGTTGCGTCGAGGATTTCACGTCCCGCACGGGCCAGGTGTTGCGCGGCCTATACTGCGCGCCTGCTCCGGGGAGCCCTGGGTCGCCGACGCGCTTTGCGCATCGACGACACGGGCTGAGACATGGCGATGAAGCCGTGGACCCGCTGAACTTGATCCGGTTCGTACCGGCGTAAGAAGAGCCCGCCCTTCCAGGCGCACCTCGGCGGATGCGCGTGCCTCCCAGGCCCGCACCGATGCCACGCGGTCCCGCACCGCCCCGTGCGCCCCGTCCAGGAAGGGGTCTGTTCCCAACGTCCGCACGACCCCATCGGTCCAGCCTCCGGCGCTCAACCGGAGACCCCGATGAACGACCTGACCCCGCCCGCCGTCAATCACAGCGCCAGCGACACCGCTCCCGACAGCGCGACCTTCCACGACCGTCTCGCCGCCAGCCGGGCACCGCTGCCCGCCTCGACCAAGACGCACGAGCACGGCGTGCTGCATCCGCAGCTGCGCGTGCCGCTGCGCGAGATCGCGCTGACCAACGGCGAGCGCCTCGCGGTCTACGACACCTCCGGCCCGTACACCGATCCCGCCGTCGCCACCGACGTGCGCCGCGGCCTGCCCGCGACGCGCGCCGCGTGGGTCGAGTCGCGCGGCGACACCGAGCCCTACACCGGCCGGCCGATCCAGCTCTTCGACGACGGCCTGCGCGAGGCCGCGCAGCAGGACGCGCTGCGCGCGCAGAGCATGGCGCTGACGCGCCCGCCGCGTCGCGCCAGGTCCGGCGCCAACGTGACGCAGATGCACTACGCCCGCCGAGGCATCGTGACGGCCGAGATGGAGTACGTCGCGATCCGCGAGAACGGCCGCCGCGCCTGGATGCACGAGTACCTGTCCGATCCCGAGCGCGAGCAGCGCCTGCGCGGCCAGGGCCTGGGCGCGCAGATCCCCGGGATCATCACGCCGGAGTTCGTCCGCGACGAGATCGCCCGCGGCCGCGCCATCATCCCGGCCAACATCAACCACCCGGAAGTCGAGCCGATGGCGATCGGCCGCAACTTCCTGGTCAAGGTCAACGCCAACATCGGCAACTCCGCCGTGAGCTCGGGCATCGAGGAAGAGGTCGAGAAGCTGGTGTGGGCGACGCGCTGGGGCGCGGACACGGTGATGGACCTCTCCACCGGCCGCAACATCCACACGACGCGCGACTGGATCCTGCGCAACAGCCCCGTGCCCATCGGCACCGTGCCGATCTACCAGGCGCTGGAGAAGGTCGGCGGCGTGGCCGAGGACCTGACCTGGGCCCTGTTCCGCGACACGCTGATCGAGCAGGCCGAGCAGGGCGTCGACTACTTCACCATCCACGCCGGCGTGCGACTGCCCTTCGTGCCGATGACGGTCAAGCGCCGCACCGGCATCGTGTCGCGCGGCGGCTCCATCCTGGCGAAGTGGTGCATCGCGCACCACCGCGAGAACTTCCTGTACACGCACTTCGAGGAGATCTGCGAGATCATGAAGGCCTACGACGTGAGCTTCTCGCTGGGCGACGGGCTGCGGCCGGGCTCGCTGGCGGACGCCAACGACGAGGCCCAGTTCGCCGAGCTGCGCACGCTGGGCGAGCTCACGAAGATCGCGTGGAAGCACGACGTGCAGACCATGATCGAAGGCCCCGGGCATGTGCCGATGCACATGATCCAGGCCAACATGACCGAGCAGCTCAAGCACTGCGACGAGGCGCCGTTCTACACGCTGGGCCCGTTGACGACGGACATCGCGCCGGGCTACGACCACATCACCAGCGGCATCGGCGCCGCGATGATCGGCTGGTTCGGCTGCGCGATGCTCTGCTACGTGACGCCCAAGGAACATCTGGGCCTGCCCGACCGGGACGACGTCAAGCAGGGCCTGATGGCCTACAAGATCGCGGCGCACGCCGCGGACATCGCCAAGGGCCATCCGGCGGCGCGGGCGCGCGACGACGCGCTGTCCAAGGCACGTTTCGAGTTCCGCTGGGAGGACCAGTTCAACCTCGGCCTCGATCCGGAGACCGCGCGCGAGTTCCACGACGAGACGCTGCCCAAGGACAGCGCGAAGGTGGCGCACTTCTGCTCGATGTGCGGACCGAAGTTCTGCTCGATGAAGATCACGCAGGACGTGCGGGAGTACAGCGCGCAGCTGGAAGCCGACGCCGCGGGCATGCGGGAGAAGAGCGCCGAGTTCCTGGCCGGCGGCGGCGAGCTCTACATCCCGATCCGCCAGGCCTGAGCGCAATGGCCGCGATCGCCATCGCCGGGGCGGGGCTCGCCGGACGGCTGCTCGCGTGGACGCTCACGCGGGCCGGGCATGCCGTCGAGGTCTTCGACGCGTCGCCCGGCCCCGCGCCCGCATTCGACGCGCAGGGCGCGGCCGCGTTCAGCGCCGCCGGCATGCTCAGTCCGCTCGCCGAGCAGGAACAGGGCGGCGCGGAGATCGCCGCGCTGGGCTGGCGATCGCTCGCGTTGTGGCCGGTGATCGTCGCCGCGCTGTCGCAGCCCGAGTCGGGCCTGAAGCCGGATTCGGTCTCGAGGTCGGATCCAGCGTCCCGGCGGGTGCCGCTGCGCATCGACGGCAGCCTGCTGCTGTCGCACCGCGCGGACCTCGGAGCCGCCCAGCGCGCGCTGATGCGCATGCCGGGCGCGCAAGCGCTCGAT
>NZ_DASVNZ010000215.1:0-3118 GCF_036486225.1 Roseateles sp.
CGCTCCGACGCCCGGCGTCCAGCAGGGCGCCTGGCGCGACCAGTCCCGCCTGCGCGACATCCCCTGGCGCCTGCGCCTTCCTGACGGCGACCGGCCGGTCGCGCTGGTGGTGTTCTCCCACGGCCTGGGCGGCAGCCTGGACGGCGGCACCGAATGGGCGCAGGCCTGGGCGGAGGCGGGCATCGCGACGCTGCATCTGCAGCACGCCGGCAGCGACCGCGCGATCTGGCGCGGCGGGCTGCAGGCCGTGAAGGCCGCCGCGAGCGCCGAGCAGCTGATCGAGCGCGGTCACGATGTGCAATTCGCCGTCGAGCAGCTGCTGAAGCTGCAGAAGGACGGCCACGGCCCGTGGGCGCGTGTGCGCCCGGAGGCGTTGGGCATGTCGGGCCATTCGTTCGGCGCGCAGACCACCCTGGCGGTCGCCGGGCGCGATTTCCGGGAACGCAGCGCGCCGGATCTGTCCGAGTCGCACTTCAAGGCCTTCGCCGCCTTCAGCCCGTCGGCGGGGCATTTCCCGGGCGGCATCAAGGGCATCACACGGCCGATGCTGTGCCTGACGGGCAGCCTCGACGGCAACCCGATCGGCCAGGAGCGCGACGGCCAGTACCGGCGCATCGTCTACGACACGCTGCCGGCCGGGGCCAAGGCGCAGTTGTGGCTGGAGGGCGCCGATCACATGAGCTTCGGCGGCGGCGGCGAGCGCGGCGCGGGTTTCGGTCAGCGGCTGCTCGGGCGGGGCCGCGAGCGAGCACCCGAGAAGCTCGCCGCGCATCACGCCTCGCTCATCAAGTCCATCAGCACGGACTGGTGGCGTTGGCGCCTGCTCGAGGACGAGGACGCGCTCACCCGCCTGAAGTCGCCCAAGGGCCTGGACGCCAAGGACGAATGGCTGCAGGGATGAGCGGCGGTCAGGCCGCGAGTTCGTTGTCGCGGTGGTCGCCGGCGTTGGAGGGGCTCAGGAGCAGCGCCTTCGCCAGCGCGCCGATGCGCCGCAGCGCTCGAGGATGCGCCTCGCCCCATTGGCCGCCCACGCCCAGCCGCACGCAGTTCCGGAAACGCGGGCTCGCCGAGAACATCATCCCCGGCGCGATGATGATGTGCTCCGCGAGGCAGGCCTCGTACAGCAGCGCGGTGTCCAGCCCTTCAGGCAGTTCCACCCAGAGGATGAAGCCGCCGGCGGGATCGGACACGCGCGTGCCCTTCGGGAAACTCTCGGCGATCATCTGGCGGGCCTGGTCGACGCGCGCGGCGATCGTCGCCCGCAGCTGCCGCAGCGCGGCGCCGCCGCCGGCCTGGGTCAACAGGTCCGCCAGCGCCAGCTCCAGCACGCTGGTCTGGCCGCCGGACTGCACCGCCTTCGTCCGCCGCAGCACCTGCCCCCAGCGGCCGGCCTCGACCCATCCCAGCCGCAGTCCCGGCGCGATCGTCTTCGAGAACGAGCCGCAGATCATCACGTGCCCTGTCGTGTCGAAGGACTTCACCGCGCGGCGCTTGTCCTCCTGCTCGGACAGGTCGTTGTAGAGCACGTCCTCGATCAGCGCCACGTCGTGCTGCGCCAGCATCGCCGCCAGCCGGCGGCGCTCCGGCACCGGCATCGAGGCGCCCAGCGGGTTCGACAGCGTCGGCACCGTCAGCACCGCCTTGACCTGCTGGGTGTCGAAGGCCAGCTGCAGCGCGTCCAGCGACATGCCGTGGCGCGGATGCGTCGGGATCTCCAGTGCGCGCAGGTGCAGGCTCTGCAGGATCTCCAGGAAGCCGTAATAGGTCGGCGACTCCAGCGCCACCACGTCGCCAGGCTTGCACACGGTGCGCAGGCACAGGCTGATGGCCTCCATGCAGCTGTTGGTGAGGACGACCTCGTCCGGATCGAGCACGCAGCCCAGTCCCAGCGCGTGGCGCGCCACCGCGCGCCGCGCCTCTTCCATGCCCGGGCCGAGCGGGTAGGTGCACAGCAGGTCCCGATGGCGCATCACGGCGCGGGCCATCGCGCGGCGCACGCGGTCCTGGTCGAACAGCTCCGGCCCCGGACAGGCCGCGCCGAAGGAGACGAAGGACGGGTCCTGCGACAGCGCCATCACCTGCACGCCCAGCTGGTCCAGCTGGACCATCCGGGACGCCGTGTCGGGCCGCGAGACGCGCGGCTCCGGCAGCCGCGGCGGCCGGGCGGCGACGAAGTAGCCCGAGCGCGGCCGGGCTTCGATCAGCCGGGCGTCCTCCAGCCACCGGTAGGCCTGGACGGCCGTCGACAGCGACACACCGTGCTGCCCGGCCAGCTCCCGCACCGAGGGCAGCCGCTCGCCGCGCTTCAAGGTGCCCGAGCGGATCGACCGGGCCATCCGGTCGGCGAGTTGCATGTACAGCGGTAACAGCGGCGCGTCCATGCATCGATTCTGTGTGTTCTCCCCGGGCGCCAACCAATACAGATCGGCGGCAAGCCGGCCAGCACAGGCCGCGTCCGTGCGCAGGCTGTAGGGGTCGCATCGGTCGGCGGCTGTGGATGGAGCGCGACAGCGCCTCTTTTTATCGTGACGGCATGCAACCGTTCCGCCTGCTCCCCCCGCCGTTCCGGCCCCGGTCCCAGCCCCAGGTCTGGTCTGCGCCGGCTTTCCTTCCCCCCGGACCCGGACCGGACGCCGTGGTGCTGCCGACCGACGGCCGTCCGATCGAGTTGCGCCTGAAACGCCCCGTGCGGCTGCGGGTCTTCGGCGGCCGGGCCTGGATCACCCGCGCCGGCTGGCCCGACGACCACTGGCTGGAACCGGGCCAGACCCTGGACCTGCCGGCGCCGCCGGGTTGGTACGGATGGCGCCTCGTCGTCAGTGGCGAGGGCGCATCACTCGTCACCCTGAAGGCGGAGACGCTCGATTAAGTCCAGGGCTTGTCCCCGGTTTTTCGCTATAACTCGGCCCTCGTAGGTTTCCGAATGACATCCGACGATGTCACCGGAGCAACAAAAGACACGGAACCCGGGTTCCACGAGGGAGTTGCGATGAATCGATCCGCGATGTTGCGGGTGGCGCGTCTGGCCGTGGCCGGCGCGGTCGGGGCGATGCTGCTGAGCGCCTGCGGCGGCGGCGGCGGCGACAGCGGCGTGCCGCTGAACGGCGGCAGCAACACC
>NZ_DASVNZ010000221.1:0-17254 GCF_036486225.1 Roseateles sp.
CTGGCTCGGCGACGACCTCACGCCGCGCGAGCGCGACGTGCTGCGCATGCTGTGCCTGGGCCTGGACAACAAGTCGATCGGCCTGCGGCTGGGGGTCGCGGCCGGCACGGTCAAGACGCATGTGAAGACGCTGCTGCAGAAGCTCGGCGCGCGCAGCCGCACCCAGGCCGCCACCGAGGCGCTGCGTCGCGGGCTGCTCGACGACGAGCCGCTGATCGACGATCCCTTCCCCCATCCGGTGCGCGCCGCCGCCGCGCGCACACCGGCGCCGGGGCTTTACGGGCTGCGTCCGCTGCCGGCCGCGTGAGCCCGGGGTGACCCGTTGCTGACCCGTTGCTGGCCTGGACTGGTCCTCGCGGCGGCGTGCCTGCTCGGCGCCGGCCGGGCGCCGGTGCATGCGGCGGGGGCGGCGGAGGCGGGTCTGACGGACTTCTCGCACCGCTCCTGGACCGTCCGCGACGGCGCGCCGCCGGACGTCTGGACGCTGGACGGCGGGCGCGAGGGGGTGCTGTGGCTGGGCACCGGCATGGGCCTGTACCGCTTCGACGGCCTGCGCTTCGAGCGCTACCGGCCCGCCGATCCCTCGCTGCCGGCGCTCAACATCAACGCGCTGCTGGTCGACGGCGACAAGAGCCTGTGGCTCGGTCTGTTCGATGGCGGCGTCGTGCACCTGCGCGAGGGCCAGGTCGTGCGTCATGGCCCGGCGCAGGGGCTGCCGGGCGGCCGCGTGCTCAGGCTGGCGCGGGCGTCGGGTGCGTTGTGGGCGGCGGCGGGTCAAGGGCTCGCCCGCTTCGACGGCCAGCGCTGGTCGCGCATCGGCGAGCAGCAGGGTTATCCGGAGCCCGGCGCCGAATACCTGTTCCGCGACCGGCAAGGCACGCTCTGGGTCAGTTCCGGCGAGCGGCTCTATCGCCTCGCCGCGGGCGCCGAACGCTTCGAGTACACCGGCGTGTCGACCGGCCGGACCGCCGTGATGACGCAGGACGGTCAGGACCGGCTCTGGCTGGCGGACGGACGCGGCGGCGTGCGGCCGCTGGGGCTGCCGGGATCCTGGCGCGCCTGGGCGGCGTTGCCGGAGACGGCCCCGATGCCCGGGCCGGTGCGCGTGGACGACCTCGCCGCGGCGCCGTTCTCGCCCAGCGTGGTGTCCTCGCGCGACGGCCAGGCGGTCACGCGGGTCAAGCAGATGCTGTTCGCCAGCGACGGCGGGCTGTGGGTGACGGTGAACGGGCGCGGCGTGTTCCGCACCGACGCCGCGGAGACGGCGCGCCTGCTGGCGGGCGAGCAGCTCGACTGGACGAGCGGGCAGTGGTTCACCGTGGCGGACGGGCTGGGATCGTCGATCACCGTCCCGCTGCTGGAAAGCGACGACGGCGAGATCTGGGTCGGCACCAATGCCGGCGTGAGCAGCCTGCGCCGGCACCGCATCCAGCGCGTGACGCGGCTCGAGGATGCGGCCGCCACCGGCTTCAGCGTGCAGCCGGACGGCAGCGGCGTGCTGCTCTCCAGTTCCTCCGCGAGTTGGCGTGTCGACCCGCCCGGCGGCCCGGTGCGCGAGAACGGCATCGATCCCCGCCCCCTGTTGCGGCGGCCTCCCACCCAGGCGGTGCGCGCGACCGACGGCTCGCTCTGGCTGTGGGACGACGAGGCGCTCTGGCGCTCGCCGCCGGGCGGCCGCTGGGAGCGCTGGAACCTGCCCTTGCCCGCCGGCACGCGGGCCGCCGCGCAAGGCATGGCCGCCGATCCGACGGGCGGGCTGTGGTTGTCGCTGCGCGAGACCGGCGTGTTCCACGCGACGCGCGCGGGCCTCGAGCGCGTGAGGGACGCGGAACTCGACGGCGCTCCGCCGGGCGCGCTCGCGGTCGATGCGGACGGCGCGGTCTGGTTCGGGCACGACGGCGTGCTCACGGGCATCGGCGACCATGGCCAGCGTCTGCGTTTCGGACCGGCGCAGGGGCTGCGCACCGGCCGCATCCTGACGATGATCAACACCCGCCACGGTCTGGTCGTCGCCGGCGAGAACGGCGTGGCGCTGGGACGCGACGGGCGCTTCGCCACCATCACCCTCGATCGCGACCCGGCCTTCGGGCGGGTCTCCGGCGTCGTCGAAGCCTTCGACGGCGACCTCTGGCTCAACGGCGGACGCGGTCTGGTGCGGCTGGCCGCGGCGGAGGTGCCGTCGCTGTTCGACGAGTCGGCCCATCCGCTCAGCTACCAGCTGCTCGACGCCGCCGACGGCCTGCCGGGCGTCGCACGCCAGGCCTCGGCGACGCCCACGGCCGTGCGCGATGCCCGCGGCCGGCTGTGGTTCGTGACCAACCTGGGCGTGGTCTGGCTGGATCCGGCGCGCACGCCGCGCAATGCGCGCGAGGTGGGCGTGGACGTGCAGGCGCTGATGGCCGGCGGACAGAGTTATCCGGCCGCACAGGGTCAGGAGTTGCCCAAGGGAACGAACGCGCTGACGCTGCGTTATGCCGCGCGCGTGCTGAGCAAGGCGGAGCAGGTCCGCTACCGCTTCCGGCTGGTCGGCGTCGATGCCGACTGGCGCGACGCCGGCACCGTGCGCGAGGCGACATACGCCAACCTCGGTCCCGGGGACTACCGCTTCGAGGTGCTCGCGTCGAATCCCGACGGCCTCTGGAGCCGTCAGCCGACCGTGCTGGCGTTCCGCATCGTGCCGATGCTCCACCAGCAGCCGGTGTTCCGCTGGGCGGCGGCCTTGGCGCTCCTGGTGGCGGTCTGGGGCGGGTACCGGCTGCGGATCCGCGCGCTGCAGGCGAGGCTGCGCCAGCGTCTGGCCGACCGCCACCGCGAGCGGGAACGCATCGCGCGCGATCTGCACGACACCCTGCTGCAGGGCTTCCAGGGTCTGCTGCTGGGACTGGACGCGAGCGTGCGGCGCGTCGCCGACGCGGCGCTGCGCCACAAGATGGAACGTGACCTGACGCGTGCGGAGGCCCTGCTCGCCGAAGGGCGCGATCGTGTCGGACAACTCCGCCAGCGCATCGACGACGAGGACGCCGCCGATCGGCGCGGCCGGCGGGGACATGACCCCGATGACCGTGATGACGGAGACGAGGGCGACGGGCGCGACGAGGCCGGTCGTGGCGGTGGCGAGGGCGGCGGAGAGGGCGGGGCCGGCGGTGCCTGGCCGGACCGGCTGTCGCGTGCCGGGCAGGACCTGATCCGTCCGCCGGGCCAGTTCCGGATGCGGGTGAGCGGGACGCCGCGCGCGCTGCCGGCGCCGGTGGAGGACGAGCTGCTGCTGATCGCGCGCGAGGGCTTGACCAATGCCGATCGCCACGCGCGGGCGACCGAGGTGACGCTGGAGCTCGACTACCGGGCCGACGCCGTCACGCTGACCGTGCGCGACAACGGCATCGGGCTGGCGCCGGACTGGGCGTGCCGTCAGGCGCGCGGCGTGAGCTTCGGCATGTGCGGGATGCGCGAGCGGGCGCGGCTGGTGGACGCGGGCTTCACGGTCCGCAGCGTGCCGGGCGCCGGCACCGAGCTGGTGCTGCGCGTGGCCGATGCGCGACACCCGGGTTGGCTGGCGCGCTGGCGGCAGGCGCGCACCCCCGTCTCTCCGTGAATCCCCATGAATCCCCGTGAAGTCCCGGAGGGTCAGGGCAAACCCCGCTCCCTAGAATCCGCGCCGTCGAAGTCCGACGCTTGACGAGGGAAGAGAGATGAAGAAGTTTGCCGCGCTGTCCGCGCTTTGCCTGTCCTTGACCGCCGCGCTGCCGGCCTTCGCCGATCCGGCGCCGGTGCCCGACACCGCGCAGGCGCAATCCCTGCGCGACGCCGTCCGCGCCGACCGCAAGGGCGTCGTGCTGAAGGCGCTGGCCCTGGACGAGGCGCAGACCAAGAAGTTCGTCCCGGTGTACGAGGCCTACGAGCGTGAGCTCGCCGCGCTGAACCGCCAGTTCACCCGCATGTCGGTGGAGTACGTGCAGATCGGCGAGAAGCCGACCAACGCGCAGTCGAAGTACTTCTCGCGCGGCTACCTGGGTTATGTCGACGCCGAGCAGAAGCTCTACAAGAAGTACCACCCGCGCGTGGTCAAGGCGATCGGCGAAGTGGGCGCCGCCCGCTTCCTGTCGGTCGAGCGTCGCATCCGCGCCCTACAAGACTACGACCTCTGGATCTGAGAGCGGGGGCTACTGCGCGAACGTCATGCGTCGTTGGTCGGATGCTCGGAATCCTCACGTACAGGAAGTACGTTCCGGTTCCTCCGCTCCGCCCGCCTAGCCTGACGTCCGCTCGCTACGCCCCGACAGACCGGGCCGGAGTCAGATCCAGCCGAGATCGATGGCTCTGAGGACCGCCTGGGTGCGGTCTCTCACGCCCATCTTCGCGAACACCGCGGAGCAGTGGTTCTTGATGACGCCTTCGCTGTTGCCCAGCAGCGCGGCGATCTCGGTGTTGCTGCGCCCGCTGGCGACCAGCCGCAGCACCTGAAGCTCCTTCGGGCTGAGCGATTCGGGCTCGGGCGTCGCGGCGAAGGCACGCTCCACCGGCGCGCGTTCCATGCGCTCGGTCAGCAGCGGCCGCAGCGCGGTCGATCCGCCGACCACGTCGCGCAGCGCCTGCACCAGCGTGTCCGGGCTGATCGCCTTCAGCAGGAAACCCCGCGCCCCGGCCCGCACCGCCTCGTCGAAGGCGGCCGTGTCGTCGAAGGTCGTCAGCAGCACCACCGGGATCTTCAGCGCCCGCGACGCCAGCGCCCGGATCAGCCCGATCCCGTCCAGCCGCGGCATGCGCATGTCCGACAGGATCACGTCCGGCTGCTCGCGCGCCAGCAGCTCCAGCGCCTCCGCCCCGTCCGAGGCCTCGCCGATCAGGCGGATGTCGTCGTGCAGCGCCAGCAGGCCCTTCAGCCCCTCGCGCACCAGTTGCTGGTCTTCCACCAGCAGCAGCTTGATCGTGGTATCGCTCATGTCGTGTCCTTCCCTGGATGCGCCGGCCCGCTTCAGGCGCGCCGCGGGCAATTCAATTCGATCAGGAATCCGGGGTGATGCCGCAGCACCTGCATCGTCCCGCCCAGCTCGGCCATGCGCTCCTGCATGCCCTTGAGGCCGTTGCCCGCGCGCAGCTTGCGCGTGCCCCGGCCATTGTCGTCAACCCGCACGCGAACCTGTGAGCCCGCGGACAGCAGGCCCGCCGCGGCAGAGCGTCTGTCGGCGAGCGCCGATTCCCTCGCCATCTCCCCTGCAGCCTCCCCGGCCTTGATCGGAACCGCGACCTCCACCGCCTCCAGCGTCACCCGCACGTGGGTCGCGCCGGCATGGCGGACGGCATTCGTCACCGCCTCCTGGACGCAGCGCAGCAGCGCATGCGCGCAGCGCGGCGTCAGGTCCTGCGCGACCGGGTCCAGCACCAGCTCGATCTGCGTGCTGGCGATGCCGTCGGCCAGCGTGCGCAGCGCCGCCTCGAGGTTGATGCGCTGGCTTTCGCGCTCGCGCGAGACGGCCGCGCGCACCTCCGCCAGCAGCCCCGCGGCGCCGAGCTTGGCCTTCTCCACCGCCTGCGCCGCGCCCGGCTCGTCGTGGCGCTGCAGCAGCGCCTCGCTGAGCTGCAGGTGCAGGTTGAGCGCCGTCAGGTGGTGGCCCATCACGTCGTGCAACTCGCGCGCCATGTGCATGCGTTCGGCGTAGCGCAACTGCTCGATCTGCAGGCGCTCGCCGGATTCCTTCTCGGCCAGCATGGCCTGGAACCAGCGCCGGCGTTCGCCCTCGGCGGCGGCCAGCCGGCCCAGCCCGAAGGCCATCCCGTGCAGCGCCACCATGGACATGGACAGCCCCACGCTGTTCAGCCACCAGGGCATGTCGGGCTGGATCTGCTCCAGCCGCTGGGCCTCGCTGGGCAGCAGCCAGTACAGCGCGACGTTGATGACGACCTGCGCCAGCGCGAAGTTGAAGGCGCGCCGCACGTTGAGCAGCAGCGCCGCCAGCACGGTGACCAGGAAGGGGAGCCCGGGCGTCACCAGCAGCGCCAGGAAGTCCAGCAGCACCACCCGCGACAAGGCGTTGCGCGGCGGCAGGTCCAGGTGCTGCTGACGGGCCAGCCGCCAGAAGTGCCAGGCGAAGACCATGACCAGCGCCAGGCAGGTCAGGACGAAGGGCGCGTCGTGCGTGGTGCCGCCGGTGCGGCGGTAGAGGCTGGCCAGGACGCCGTCGTAGGGCTCCGTCTGGTTGCCCATCAGGCCCCAGATGGCCGAACCCAGTTCCAGCAGGCAGATCGCCAGGGCGGCAATGCGCAGCACGAAGGCGGGCTGGGCGATGCGGGCGAGCAGACGATCGAGGGGGCGATCCAAGGGAACGGTCCAGACAAGGCGGCGACAAGGTGCCAGCGTGCCACAGGCGACGTCCGGCAGGGAAGGTGCGCATTGTCACGGGACACCCGCGGGGCGCCGGCGCTCATGCGACGAGTGCCCCGAATCGCCGGATGAGTTGCGGGCCGCGCCGCCTCGGGCGGCAGCTTCGGGAAGGCCTAGGCGATCGCCTCGGCGATCACGCCGCCGCCCAGGCAGACATCGCCGTCATAGAGCACAGCGCTCTGGCCCGGTGTCACCGCCCATTGCGCCTGCGGGAAGTCCAGGCGGATGCTGCCCTCGCCCGGCGTCAGCGCGCAGGCGGCGTCCGCCTGGCGATACCGGGTCTTGGCGCCGAAGCCGCCGAAGGCTGGCGCCTCGTCGGTCCAGCTCAGGTCCTGCGCGACCAGGCCGCGGCTCTGCAGCAGCGGGTGGTCGTGGCCCTGGACGACGATCAGCGTGTTGGATTCCAGGTCCTTGCGGGCGACGAACCACGGCGCGTGCTCGCCGCCGCCGCGCGGCGCGCCCTTCTCCTTGATGCCGCCGATGCCCAGTCCCTGGCGCTGGCCCAGCGTGTAGAAGGACAGGCCGACGTGCTCGCCCACCTTGCGGCCGCGGTCGTCCTTGATCGGACCGGGCTTCTGGGAGAGGTAGCGGTTGAGGAACTCCCGGAACGGGCGCTCGCCGATGAAGCAGATGCCGGTCGAGTCCTTCTTCTTCGCGTTCGGCAGGCCGATCTCCTCGGCGATGCGGCGCACCTCGGTCTTGGGCAGGTCGCCGACCGGGAACATGGTCTTCTGCAGTTGCGCCTGGTTGAGCCGGTGCAGGAAGTAGCTCTGGTCCTTCAGCGGATCCAGCCCCTTGAGCAGTTGCACGCGGCCGTCGACCTCGCGCACCCGGGCGTAGTGGCCGGTGGCGATCTTCTCCGCGCCCAGGCGCATCGCGTGGTCGAGGAAGGCCTTGAACTTGATCTCCGCGTTGCACAGCACGTCCGGGTTGGGCGTGCGGCCGGCCTGGTACTCGCGCAGGAATTCGGCGAAGACGCGGTCCTTGTACTCGGCGGCGAAGTTGACGTGCTCGATCTCGATGCCGATGACGTCCGCCACCGCCGCCGCGTCGACGAAGTCGATGTTGGAGGAGCAGTACTCGCTGTCGTCGTCGTCTTCCCAGTTCTTCATGAAGATGCCGACGACCTCGTGCCCGGCCTGCTTCAGCAGCCAGGCCGTCACGGCGGAATCAACGCCGCCGGACAGGCCGACGACGACGCGTTGCTTCTTGGGAGTCATGGGGCGGCATTGTCCCAAAGGTGGCAAATCCCCGTCCGCGCCCCCCATTCAGGTGTCAGGGATGGCTGACAAGGGTTTGCGCCAACGCCGACAGGCGTGCCCGCCATTGCCGACTCCACCGCGTTCCGGCGCGGGAAGAAACTGAATGAAACAGGGAGCACGAGATCATGAACATCGTCATCGTCGACGGATCCATCACGGCGCGGGCGCAGTGGCAGGCCTTGCTGGCGCGGGAGCGCCAGATCCACGTGGTGGGCGAGGCCGCCTGCGAGCAGTCCGCCATCGAGGTCATCACGCAGACGCAGCCGGACGTGGTGCTGATGGACCTGGCGCTGCAGCCGGGCAGCGGCCTGCGGGTGCTGCGGGCGATCCGGCAGCTGGGCGTCGGTGCCCGGGTGATCGTGCTGACCCACAGCTACTACGAGGAGATGCGGCGCGCCTGCGCGGAGCACGGCATCTCCGGCTTCTTCGAGAAGGGCCTCCAGTGCGACGAGGCGCTGGCGACCCTGCGCGGCTGGCTCGCCCCGCTGCAGGCGGACGAGCACGAACGCCAGGCGGCGGTGGACGGGCTGGACGTGCAGTCGCGTGTCCACGTCGCCTTCGACGAACTGGCGGATCTGGCCTGCGACATCAGCGGCGGCGCGATGGCGGCCGTCGGCCTGGTCGACGGCGAGCAGCTCCGGCTGATCGGCACCTCCGGCCTGCAGCTGCGGCAGATCCCGCGGGCCCGCGGCCTGTGCACGCACGTGATGCACCACGGCCACCTGCAGGAAGTGCCCGACACCTGGCACGACCAGCGCTTCCTGGACCATCCGCTGGTGCAGGGCGCCCCCTACGTGCGCTTCTACGCGTCGGTGCCGCTGTCGCTGTCGACCGGCGAGGTGGTCGGCAGCCTGTGCGTGATGGACCGGCTGCCGCGCCGGCTGCGCGAACGGCAGCGCGAGTCGCTGATGACGCTGGCGCGCTGCGCGGTCAACGAGCTGGAAGCCTGCCGGCGCGAGCCGCGCCACAGCGAACAGGCGATCAGCGCCGCGATGACCCTCTGAACGGCCCGCTGAACCCGCCGCCATCGCGCTCACGGGCCCTTCGGGGCCCGTCGCCGTTGCGGGCCGCTCAGTGCGGCCAGGCTCGCGGCGCGTAGAGCGAGGGATGGCCGCTCACGGCCTCGATCGGCAGTCGCCGGCCGGCGGCGTGATCCTCGATGCACTGCAGGATCAGCGGGCTGCGATGGCGGTCCTGGCTGGCGCGGATCTCGTCCAGCGTCAGCCACAGCGTGCGCTGGATGGGCTCGTCGAACGGACGACCCGGGATCTGGTCGCCGACCCGGCCGGTGAAGGCCAGCCGGACGTAGGTGATGTCGTCGTTGCGGTCGGGACGCAGGAAGCGCGACATGTAGACGCCGAGGAAGGCGTCCGGCGTGAACGGCCGGGCGGTTTCCTCGAGGACTTCGCGGACGACGGCGTCGATCGCGGACTCCGCCTGCTCCAGGTGGCCGGCGGGGTTGTTCAGCAGCAGTCCGTCGCGGGTGAGTTCCTCGACCAGCAGGTAGCGGCCCTCCTGTTCGATCACGGCGGCGACGGTGACGCTGGGCTTGAATCGTTCGGTCATTGGTCCTTCCTGAGCGGGCGGCTCGAGCCGCGGCGCCAATGCCGGGAGCGGCCACCTCGATGGGTGCGGGCCGCATTGTGAACGCCGAAAATGAAAAACCCCGGCGGGCCGGGGTCTTGTCATTCGGACAGGGGATCAGCGACGGTCGTGGTCGTTGCGGTCGCGATCGGGACCGCGCCCGTGGTCACGGTCATGATCGGGCCCGCGGCCATGGTCCCGGTCCGGTCCGCGGCCAGGCCCATGATCCGGGCCCCGGCCGTGATCGTGGTCGTGGTCGTTGCGCCAGTCGCGGCGGCCGTCCGGACGCCAGCGGTACTCGGTGTGCTCGCGGCGGTATTGCGGCGCGTAGACGTCGCGGTACCAGGTCTCGCGGACGAAGTACACCGGCCGGCCGCAGGCGTTGTAGCGCCCGCAGTAACGCGCCCAGTTCTTCTGGTGGCCCGGGGGCACCATCAGGTAGACCGCGGGCTCCGGCGCGGGGACGCGCTGGACCAGGATCGGCCGCTCGTACACGACCTGCGGCCGGACGTTGCCGATGTCGATCTGCCCGTAGAAGCCCGGCTCGCCGATGCTCACGGACACGCCCACGTCGGCCGCCCGGGAAGCCATCGGCACCAGGGCCGCCATCGCCAACGCACTGCTGAAAACCATCTTCTTGATCATGGGGTGACTCCTTTCGGGGGTCATTGAACGCCTCCATTTAACGCCGCTTTCACCCCTTCGGACGACCGCTGTTCACCACTCGAAACAGCATTGCCCGCAGGTTGCTTTCCGGTTGCCTGCGGGTTGCCGACCTGCACCTCCCTGGTGAAAACCCCTGTCGCGGGCGAGCCTCGCCCAGGGCGGTGACCCGGTTAAGCTCGCCTCGACCCTGAATCGGACGGAGGACCTCCAGATGCTGATCGGTGTGCCGCAGGAAAGCGCGGCGGGAGAGACGCGCGTCGCCGCGACGCCGGAAACCGTCAAGAAGCTCGTCGCGCAGGGCCATGCGCTGAGGGTGGAAAGCGGCGCGGGCCTGAACGCCAGCGCCACCGACGAGGCCTTCGCCGCCGCGGGCGCGGAGATCGTCGACCGGGCCGCCGCCTTCGGCGCCGACCTGGTGCTCAAGGTGCGGTCGCCGGATCCCGGCGAGCTGCCGCTGTTCAAGCCCGGCGCCGTGCTCGTGGGGATGCTGAACCCCTTCGACCGCGACGGCCTGCAGCGCCTGGCCGAGGCCCGACTCACCGCCTTCGCGCTGGAGGCGGCTCCGCGTACCTCCCGCGCGCAGAGCATGGACGTGCTGTCCAGCCAGGCCAACATCGCCGGCTACAAGGCGGTGATGCTGGGCGCCTTCCACTACCAGCGCCTGTTCCCGATGCTCATGACCGCCGCCGGCACGATCAAGGCCGCGCGGGTGGTCGTGCTGGGTGTCGGCGTCGCGGGCCTGCAGGCGATCGCGACGGCCAAGCGGCTGGGCGCGGTGATCGAGGCCTCGGACGTGCGGCCCGCCGTCAAGGAGCAGGTCGAGTCGCTGGGCGCCAAGTTCATCGACGTGCCCTACGAGACCGACGAGGAACGCGAGGCCGCCGTCGGCGTCGGCGGTTATGCCCGCCCGATGCCGCCCAGCTGGCTGCAGCGCCAGCAGGTCGAGGTCGCCAAGCGTGTCGCGCAGGCCGACGTCGTCATCACCACCGCGCTGATCCCCGGCCGTCCGGCGCCGGTGCTGGTCACCGAGGAGATGGTCCGGGCGATGAAACCCGGTTCCGTGATCGTCGACATCGCCGCACCCGCCGGCGGCAACTGCCCGCTGACCGAGCCCGGTCAGACCGTGCGCAAGCACGGCGTCACGCTGGTCGGCGAGACCAACCTGCCCGCGCTGGTCGCGGCGGATTCGTCCTCGCTCTACGCGCGCAACCTGCTGGACTTCCTCAAGCTGGTGCTGACGAAGGAGGGCGGGTTCGCGCTGCCCGCCGACGACGACATCGTGACCGCCTGCCTCGTCGCGCACGAGGGCCAGGTGTTGCGCAAAGCCTGATCGCAAGACCTGCCCCCCCCGCCTCGCCCCCTGTTCCCCCGGAAGGAGCTCTCCGCATGGACGCCGTCTCCCCCACCCTGATCAACCTGACGATCTTCGTGCTGGCCATCTACGTCGGCTACCACGTCGTCTGGACCGTCACCCCCGCGCTGCACACGCCGCTGATGGCCGTGACCAACGCGATCTCCGCCATCGTCATCGTCGGCGCGATGCTCGCCGCCGCGCTCACCGAGACCATGCTCGGCAAGGGCCTGGGCACCTTCGCCGTCGCGCTCGCGGCGGTCAACGTCTTCGGCGGCTTCCTCGTCACGCGACGGATGCTGGAGATGTTCAAGAAGAAGGAACGCAAGTGACCAAGCCCCCCATCGAAGCGGACCGGGCCGAGCGCCGGGCCGCTCCCAAGCCGGCCCGGATCCCCTCGGGGGATCGGGCGATGTACCCGTCGACCGAGGGGCTCACATGTCGATGAATCTGGTCACCCTGCTCTACCTGATCGCGAGCGTCTGCTTCATCCAGGCGTTGAAGGGGCTGTCGCATCCGACGACCTCCATCCGCGGCAACCTCTTCGGCATGGTCGGCATGACCATCGCCGTGCTCACCACCGGCGCGCTGATCCTCAAGCTCGCCGGCGGTCAGACGCTGGGCCTGGGCTACGTGCTCGGCGGCCTGGTCATCGGCGGCGGCATCGGCGCGGTCATGGCGCAGCGCGTCGAGATGACCAAGATGCCGGAACTGGTCGCCTTCATGCACAGCATGATCGGCCTGGCGGCCGTATGCATCGCCGGCGCCGCGGTGGTGGAGCCGCATGCCTTCGCCATCGCGCCGCGCGGCGAGCCCATCCCCGGCGGCAACCGCATCGAGCTCGGGCTCGGCTGCTTCATCGGCGCGGTGACCTTCTCCGGGTCGGTGATCGCCTTCGGCAAGCTCAGCGGCAAGTACAAGTTCCGGTTGTTCCAGGGCGCGCCGGTGACCTTCCCCGGCCAGCACTGGCTGAACGCGATCCTCGGCCTGGCCGCCGCGTTCTTCCTCTTCGGCTTCTGGCATTCGCAGAGTTCGATGGACTTCATCCTCATCGCGCTGCTGGGCTTCGCCCTGGGCGTGCTGCTGATCATCCCGATCGGCGGCGCCGACATGCCGGTGGTCGTGTCGATGCTGAACAGCTACTCCGGCTGGGCGGCGGCGGGCATCGGCTTCTCGCTCAACAACAGCATGCTGATCATCGCGGGATCGCTGGTGGGCAGCTCGGGCGCGATCCTGAGCTACATCATGTGCAAGGCGATGAACCGCTCGTTCTTCAACGTGATCCTGGGCGGTTTCGGCGCGGAAGCCGGCGCCGCGGCCGCCACCACGCAGCAGCGCAACGTCAAGAGCGGCAGCGCCGACGACGCCGCCTTCATCCTCGGCAATGCCGAGAGCGTGATCATCGTCCCCGGCTACGGCCTGGCGGTGGCGCGTGCGCAGCACGCGGTGAAGGAGCTCGCGCAGAAGCTGATCGACAAGGGCGTGACGGTCCGCTATGCAATCCACCCGGTCGCCGGCCGCATGCCCGGCCACATGAACGTGCTGCTCGCCGAGGCCGAGGTGCCCTACGACCAGGTGCACGAGATGGAGGACATCAACGCCGAGTTCGGCCAGACCGATGTCGCGATCATCCTCGGCGCCAACGACGTGGTGAACCCGGCCGCGCTGCAGAAGGGCAGCCCGATCTTCGGCATGCCCATCCTCGAGGCGTACAAGGCGCGCACGATCATCGTCAACAAGCGCTCGATGGCGGCCGGCTACGCGGGCCTGGACAACGAGCTCTTCTACATGGACAAGACCATGATGGTCTTCGGTGACGCGAAGAAGGTGGTCGAGGACATGCTCAAGGCAGTCGAGTAGCCTACTCGCGGGGCGGTTTTCGCGCGTCCACGGTCATCTTCCAGCACTATGGGTAGATGGCCTACTGACTTGGGTGGAAGGCGTCGTCGTAAAGCGCAAGTCGAGGCTGATGCGGCCAGCGACTGACATCAACAGACTGCGGGTTCCCCTCCGCTTCTGCTGTCCCTGATGTCCGCCACCCAAGAACCGATGCCCGGCGCCATTGCGCCGCTGATCCCGACAGATTCCCTCGTTCCCCGTCCGCGCGGGCGTCGAGCGCGCCACGACGAGGAAGAGCCCATCGACGAGGTGCCAGCGGTCTCCGCCGGCGCCTCGCCGGAACCCGCCACCGTAGAGACCGCCGCCGCCTCGGCCAGTCCGGACGCGAGCACGTCGCCGGACGTCGATGCCGGCGTCCCTGCCGCTTCCGTCGACACGGCGCCCGAGGCATTGCCAGTCGAGGCGCACGGACATGACGATCGCTACGGCGTATTGCTGGCCGCAGGGCTCGGCGTCCTGGGCATCGGCGGCGCGGCCAGCCACTCGGGCAATCCGCCGCCACCGATCGCGGTCATCGATCCGCCGAAACCCGATCAACCCAAATCGGACCCGCCTGGGGTAGAGCAGAAGCCGGATCCCGGGTCGTCGAAGCCAACCGGTCCTGATCAACCTGCGCCCGATCAACCTGCGCCCGATCAGCCCAAGCCCGATCAGCCGAACCCCGATCAGCCGAACCCTGATCAGTCGAAGCCCGATCAGCCGACCCCTGATCAACCGACACCGCCTGATCCTGGCAAGCCGAACCCCGACCCCGATCCGGCGGGCGACCCTGATCCGAAGCCGTCGGCCCATGTGCCGGTCGCGCCGACCCTGTCGCTTCAGAAGGACACCGGCAGCAGCGATCACGATCTGATCACTGCGTCAGGGGCGGTGGACGTCGCCGGGCTGGAAGCGGGGGCCACACTCGCCATCAGCCTCGACGGCGGCAGGACCTGGACGCCGCGCGCCGGCGATGCGTTGCTGCCGGACTCGCTGTTCGACGCCGACGGTGCCAAGCACCTGCAGGTCAGGCAGATCGATGCGAAGGGCAATGAAGGCGAGGTCGCCGAACTGAGCTTCGTGCTGGATCGCGCCGCGCCGGAGGCGCCGCGCTGGACGATGCCGGACGGCAAGCCGGCGCTGGGCGCCGCCGACGTCATGGCGCTCCAGGGCGTTGAAGCGGGCGCGCTCGTCGAGTACCGCCTCGACCCGGCGGCGCCGTGGCTCATCGCGAAGGACGGGCTGATCTCGGCCTCGCAGTTCCAGCATGACGGCAGCGTGCACATCGACGTGCGACAGACGGATGTGGCCGGCAACGTGAGTCCGACGGCGACGCTGGTCGCCAACATCGACGTCACCGTGCCCGCGACCCTGACCTTGTCGCTCCAGAAGGACACCGGCAGCAGCGATCACGATCTGATCACCTCCTCGGGGTCGGTGAACGTGTCGGGTCTGGAGGCGGGCGCCACGCTCGCCGTCAGCCTGGACGGTGGCAAGACCTGGACCCCTCGCGGCGGCGATGCGCTGCTTCCGGATTCGCTGTTCGCCATTGATGGCGAACAGCATCTGGCGGTCAGGCAGATCGACGGGGCCGGCAACGAAGGCGCTGTCGCCGAACTGTCCTTCGTGCTCGACCGGACGGCGCCGGACGCGTTGCGCTGGACAATGCCGGACGGCAAACCGGCGCTGGGCCTTGGCGACGTGATCGCGATGCAGGGCGTCGAGCCCGGCGCGCAGGTCGAGTATCAACTGGAGAATCATCCGCTGTCGCCGTGGCTGGACGCCAACGACGGGCAGATCCGCGTGTCGCAGTTCCATCAGGATGGCACCCCGTACATCGGCGTGCGGCAAGTCGATCTGGCCGGCAACGCGAGTCCGGTGACGACGCTGACGGCCAAGGTCGACGTCACCGTGCCCGCGGCGCCCACGGTCCTGCTGCTCAACGACACCGGCGCCAGCAGCACCGACCGGATCACGTCCTCGGGCGACTTCCGCGTCAGCGGCCTCGAGTCGGGCGCCCAACTGCTGGTCAGCCTGGACGACGGCTCATCGTGGAAGGAGATTGCGGCGGACACCATCGCGCTCGATGAACTGAACCAGGCATGGAACTACGGTCCCCTGACCCTTCAGTTCAAGCAGCGGGACGCGGCAGGCAATGTCGGTGACGCCGCCACGCTGAGCTTCACGCTGGACCGCGAGGCCCGCACCCCGAACTGGTCGTCCTCGAACCCGGACCACAGCGCCGACGCGACGACCTTGAACGGACAGGACACTTTCAAGGTGCAAGCCAGCAGGAGTTCCGGTTCCGGCGCGGACAGTCTGGCCTACCGCATCGATGGTGGCAGCTGGGAAACGGTCCCCGCCGACGGTCAGTTGCCATTGAGCCGGTTCGGCGCCGACGGCCGGCATCAACTGGCGTTGCGCCAGACCGATCTGGCAGGCAACGTGGGTGAGCGGACGCTCCAGGTGATGACCGACCTCACGCCGCCCGACAAGCCGGCGATCAGCGTAAAAGCCAACCCTGACAGTGGACAAGGCGAATTGACGATCGAGGGCCTGCATGTCGGGGACAACTTCGAGTTCCGGTTCAACGGCGGTGGGTGGCAGCAGGGATGGAAGTGGACGGCGAACGACGCCGACACCGCCTATCTCTCGAACGGCTATGCCCGCGACCAGGGGCGTGTCGGGGAGAACACGATCGAGGCCCATCTGATCGACGCCGCCGGCAACGTGGGGGCCGCGACCGCGTTCACTTTCCAGTACTCCGCCGCAGGCGGCGGCACCGTGATCTGAGCGCTCCGCCCCCTAGGTCCGAGGTGTCGCCGGCACCCGCGATGACCTAGCATCTGCCGCGGCCGGCCTCTTGCGGGGCCGGTCGTTGCCTTTCAATGTGCGACGTGGGGGCGACTTGGCGGTATTCACCCGATCGATGGAGGTCCGTCCGGCAAGGGCGACGGTGTCGATCCGGCGGCTCGTGCTGCTGGTGGCACTGCCGCTGCTGGCGCTTTGGGCTGTCCATCTGTTCTCCCAGCAATACGGCACCGCGATGCCGGCGCAGGTGCTGCGCCTCACCGAGGCCCGCCTGCTCCCCGGCGATGCCCGCGATCCCGCGCAGGTCCGTGGCGCGTTGCCCGATGCGCCGTTCCACGTGCCGCCCGATGTACGCACGCCGGCCGGTCCGGCCTCGCCAGACGCCGCCGCGTCGGCCGTCGTGTCCCAGCCGTTGAATCCGACGGCCACACCGACGCCGATGCCCTCGACGATCCCGACGACGCCCGCGGTGCCGCTCGCGCCGGGGCATGTGGTCGCGCTGCCGGTCCAGATCCATGACACCGACGCGCCGGGGCCGCTCTGGTTCGCGCTCGACTTCCGCCTGGACCGGGCCGCCGAAGCGCCGTACTGGCTCGTGATCCAGCATCGGCCCGCGGCCACGGTCTATCTGGACGGCCAGCTGATCGCCACCTCCAGTCCCGGCAGCGGCTACTCTGCCGAAGACGAGGACGACCTCGCGCAACGCGGCCTCCTGCTCGCGGGACGCCGCCTGCAGGTCAGCATCCCGCCCGCGATGCTCCCGGCCGGCGAACATCGGCTCAGCCTGCGTCTGGCGCGTCCGGGCTTCGAGGGCGCCGGGCTGTCCGCGCCGCTGCTGGGGCCGTCCGTGCAGATCCGCGCGCTGCAGGAGGGGCGCCGCTTCTGGCAGGTGATCCGCGTCACGACGGCGCTGGCCGGCATCGTGATCGGTGCGTTCATGCTGATGGTCTGGCTCGCCTTGCGCCAGGAGTGGCTGTACGGCGTCACCGGCCTGTTCTGCCTGTGCACCGCGCTGCTGCTCTCGCCCTACCTGCTCAACGGCGCGCTCTTCCCGGCGCCCTGGTGGCGGGTGGCGCTCGATCTGGCCGACGTGCTCTCGAAGGCGGGCCTGCTGTTCCTGGTCGCGCGGCTGTCGGGCATCGCGGCGCGCTGGCCGGAGAAGATGGCTGTCGCCTACCTGGTGCTCGGCACCGTGATCGACGGCGCGGCCGCCTTCCTGGGCTGGAGCTGGACCGATTTCCACCACCCCTGGCCCTGGTGGGCGCTCGGCAGCCGTGCCGTCGTGCTCGCGGCCGCCGCGCTGCTGGCGGCCCGCGCCGCGCT
>NZ_DASVNZ010000227.1:0-11109 GCF_036486225.1 Roseateles sp.
GCTGCTGGCCTTGCTGGGCGGGCTGCTGATCGACCTCGTGCCCAAGGGCGCCTACCTGATCGACGGCATCCTCGTGCTGCTCGGCCTCGGTCTGGCCTGGTTGTGGCGGGGCGGACTGACGCAGCCGTCGCAGGCCTTCGCGCTGGCCGTGGTGTGGATGGCGACGCTGGCCGGCACGGGCCTGGTCGCGGCACACTGGGGCGGCGGACGGGACTCCGTGTCCATCGCCGTCGTGCTGGGGGCGCTCGCGATCGCATGGATCGCGACGCAATGGTCGCCGCGTGTCGGCGCGGACCTGCGCACTGCCGGGTGGCGTGCTCGGGGGCTCGTCTGGACCGCCTGCCTGCTGGCCTGCGGGGTGGTCGCGGCGCTGGGCGGCGGCGCGTACATCGGTCAGCGGATGTCGACCGGGCAGCAGGACTTCGAGGGCCGCCTCGAGCACTGGCGCGTCAGCCTGGGCCTGCTCAAGTCCATGGACGAATGGCTGCTGGGCAAGGGCAGCGGGCGCTTCCCGGCGAGCTTTGCCAACGGCGGCCCGTTTGATGAGCGGGTCGGCGACTACCACCTGAACCCGGCGAGCTCCGAGGTGCCCGCGTCCGGCCTGCCCGGCGCGGAGCCGTCTCCGCGGCCGACGGTGACGCTGACCAGCGGCCTGCACCAGATGGGCAACGGCGAGATGTTCCGGCTCAGCCAGCGCGTGCCGGCGGTGGCCGGCGAGGTCGCGGCGACGGTGACGCTGCGCACGCAGTTCAAGACCCGGCTGCGCGTCGAGATCTGCGAGAAGTTCCTGCTCTACCCGCTGCGCTGCGTGGACCGTGAGACCGACGTCGAGCCGATGGGCGGCGCCTGGCAGCCGGTGCAGCTGAAGCTGGGCCAGGCGCCGGCCGAATTCGGCGGCCGCTCCTGGGCACCGAAGCGGCTGGTCGCGTCGGTGACGCAGAACTGGCGTGGCGGCGTGCTGGAGATCGCGTCGATCTCGATGGCCGACAGCGTGCACGGGCCCTTGCTGCAGAACGGCGATTTCAGCGACGGCCTGGCGCGCTGGTTCTTCACCAGCGATCGCAACCACATGCCCTTCCACATGAAGAGCCTGCCGGCGCATGTGCTGTTCGAGCAGGGGCTGTTCGGCCTCGCGCTCTGGACCAGCCTGCTGGTGACGGTGCTGATGCGCCTGACCTTCGGCGCGGGGCGGCACCATCCGCTGGCGCCGGCGGTGGTGGGTGGGCTGGCGGGTTTCGTGATCGTGGGGCTCTTCGACAGCCTCATCGACGCGCCGCGGATCGCCTTCCTGTTCTACGCGCTCATGGCGCTGGGGCTGGGCTTGCGGGCGTCGTCGCGGAAGTCGGGTCGGCCGGGGGACGAGGATTCCCGGCTGGAACTGGAGACCCTGCAGCCGGAGCTGGAGTCCGCGTTCGAGGATGCCCCGGAAGTCCGCCGCGCGATGGCGGCGGCGGGCGTGAAGCTCAAGGGTCCACCACGCTGACTGGCTGCCACGTCTGCTGGCCCTCACCCCCGCCCTCTCCCGCAAGCGGGAGAGGGAGTCCGATCGGCTCTACTCGCAGCGCTGGCTCCTCTTGCCCCCTCTCCCGCTTGCGGGAGAGGGCAGGGGTGAGGGCCAGCGGCGGTGGAAGTACGCCGAACCGCTCCCTCGTCACATGCCCTTGAACAGGTGCGTATAGCTGCGGCTGACTTCCAGCTTCTCATCGAGTCCGCGCACGCCCACCAGCTGACGGCCGCGGAAGTCGCGCCCGATGCCGTTGATGGCCTTGACGTTGACCAGCGTCGAGCGGTGGATCTGCCAGAACAGCTTCGGGTCCAGCTCGTCGACGAGCTCCTTGATCGGCTTGCGGATCAGCGCCTCGACCGTGGGCGTCTGGACGCGGGTGTACTTCTCGTCGCTGATGAAGAACAGCACGTCCTCGACCGGGATCATCTGGATGGTCTGGCCGACCGAGGCCTGGATCCACTGCAGGTACTGCGGCGAGCCGCTGGTGTTGTTGACCCGGGCCGACAGCGAGTGCAGCAGCTGCTGCAGCGTGCCGGTGCTCGGGCCCTCGGGTTCGACCTCGCCGCTGCGCAGGGCCAGGCGCTTCTTGATGCGCTCGACGGTGACCAGCAGGCGGTCGCGCTCGGCGGGCTTGAGCACGTAGTCGCAGACGCCCTGCTCGAAGGCCTCGACCGCGTACTGGTCGTAGGCGGTGATGAAGACGATCTCGGGCAGGGACCAGTCGTCGTCGTCGGGCAGCTGCGCGATCTGCTTGGCCGCCTCGACGCCGGTGAGGCCCGGCATGCGGATGTCGAGGAAGACCAGGTCGGGCTTGTGCTCCTTGACCAGCTCGACCGCCTCCAGGCCGTTCTTGGCCTCGGCGACGATCTGCAGCTCGGGCCAGACCTCGGCGATGCGGCTGCGCAGCTGCTCGCGCATCAGGCGTTCGTCGTCCGCGAGGATGGCGCGCGGGGCTTGGTGGGTGTCGGCGGTGTCGCTCATGGGAGGCGATGTTAGGTCAGGTCAGGTCGGAGGCGCTTCAGGCGTGCAGGGACGGCTCGCCCGGATGGGACGCCATGGCGGGGCCCGGCTGGCCGGGCTGGGCGGGCGGCATGCGGGGCGCCTTGCGCGGCTTGTCGCGCACCAGCAGCCAGACGACCAGTCCGATGAGCAGCAGCGGCGAGCCGACCACCGCGCCGACGCTGGCCAGCGCGGCCAGGGCCACCAGGGCGATCGCGCCCAGGATCAGCAAGGGCAGGCCGAGGCCGAGCAGCAGCACCAGCGGCACGACCAGGCACAGCACGACGAAGGCGATGACCAGGCCGATGCCGGCGCCGAAGGCGTCGGCCAGGCCCATGCCGCTGAGGATGACCTCCTCGCCGTCGACGCTGAGGTGCACGCCCGGGACGTCGCCGAGCAGGTGGATCAGGCCCCAGCCGAGCAGCAGCGCGCCGGCGACGAGGACGAACCCGAGGACGAGCAGGGTCTTGAACAGCGTTTTCATGCGTGTGCTCCTTGTGTGCCTGGCGAGCCTGGTTCTGGCGCGTGGTGGGAGGACGTCCGGTAGGGGACGGTGATGATCACGACGGTGCCGGACGGCTGGTTCTCGGCGACGGTGACGCTGGCGGCCTTGCCGTAGAGCAGCGAGAGGCGTTCGCGGATGTTGGCCAGGCCGACGCCGGTGCCCGAGGTCGCGGCGCGGCCGAAGCCCAGGCCGGTGTCGGCGACGGTGACCTGCAGCTTGCCGTGGACGATCTCGGCCTTGAGCAGCAGGCTGCCGCCCTCGGCCTTGGGTTCGAGGCCGTGCTTGATGGCGTTCTCGACCAGGCTCTGGATCATCATCGGCGGGAACTCGGCCGACAGCAGGCCGTCGGGCACCTCGATGCGGGAGACCAGGCGCTCTTCCATGCGGACCTGCAGGATCTCGAGGTAGGGCCGGATGACGGCCATCTCGCGGCCCAGGTCGCGCACGCCGCCATTGGCGTTGGCTTCGCGCATCGTCGGCATCGAGGCCCGCAGCAGCGCGATCAGGTTCTTCTGCATCTGCGAGGCGCGCGGCGGGTCGGTCTCGATCAGGTGGTCGATGGAGGCCAGTGTGTTGAACAGGAAGTGGGGCTCCACCTGCGCCTGCATCGCGGCCATGCGGGCCTCGACGACCTGGCGACGCAGCGACTCGGCCTCGGCGGTCTCGGTGGCCTTGGCGGCCTTCACCTCGGCCTGCAGGCGACCCTTGTAGGTGGCCTTCAGCAGCGCCGAGGCGAGCACCACCAGGACGGCCAGCTTGTCGAGGAAATCACCCAGATGCACGGTGCGATACCGCGTCTTGCGGGAGGTCTCGCGCTGGACTTCCTCGAGCTCGTCGCGGGCCTCCTCGGCATCGGCCTTGGCCTGGCGGGCTTCCTCGGCGGCGTCCTCGAGCGCGCGCTTGGCCTCGGCGGCGGCGGACTTCACCGCCTCGCGGATGGCGTCACGCTGTTTTTCGTTCGGGATGCGGATGTCGACGGAAGGCAGGTTGGGGTCGACGGCGCCCTCCGCGCCGGCCGCGGAGGCGGCGCTGGCAGCGGCGGCGATCGGATGGCGCGGCACGATGCGCACGCCGCGGCTGTCGATCTGGACCTCGTAGCGCAGGCCTTCGCCCTCGACGGCATCGGAGGCGCCGTGGCCCGACTGGGAGCCGGCCTGGGCGGATTCCTCGGGCTGGGTGGCCTTCTCCACCTTCTTCTGCGCCTCGGCCACCTTCTTCTCCACTTCGGCGGCGCGCTGCTTCTCGCGGCGGTCGCGTTCGCGATCCTTGTCGCTCTGGCGATCGCGGCCCTTGGGCGAATGGATGGTTTCGGTGGTTTCGACCGGCAGTTGCCAGCTGAAGGAGAAGGGCGGCAGGGTCTGCAGGATGTTGGCGCCGATGACGAGCATCACCGCCAGCAGCGTGAAGCGCTTCCAGGTGATGGACACCAGCCAGCTGCCGTAGGCGTGGAAGACCTGCTCGGCAGTCTTCATGAAGCTCTGCCAGCGCTGGCGCGGGGTGGGGGAGGCGGGAGTCGGCGCGTTCATGGGAGGACCTGTCGTATGGCTCGCACTTTACGCAAGACCCCGAGGTCCCCGGGGCGGCGGGCGACGCGCCGTGCGGACGGCGGGATGGACTGCACCGATCGGCGACAGGCCGGAGGTCGACAGCGCCTGGCAGCGAGGCTGGATCAGTCCTCGACCGACCGGTAGTCGTGATTGGTCAAATTGCCTGCGTGCAGTTGTTCACGGGTGACGTCCGGGCGGCCGTCGGCGATGGACGATAGACGTCTTTCGCTTGGCGCTCCGCAGCGTTTGGCGACCCAGAAAGCTCAACGCCACCCGAGGGTGGCGTCTTGCTCTACTGCTGCTGCGGGCATCACCGGCTTTGGAACCTGCCAAGAGGTGCGGGAGTGGGATCCGCAGTGCCTACGGGGCGGGAGAGTAGCGAGTTGAACTTGACGAGTCAAATCCTCCCACGATCGCAAGCGACGCCATTGACGATCTCGTACTCCGCGGCGGTCTCGCCTGCGACGGAGGTCCTTGAGCGCTTGTCCGCTGCTCGGATGGCGCCGTACGGTGTAGCTTTTGTGCCGGCGTCGGACGCTGCGGCCTTGGGCTGCTACCAATGGGCGCAGGCGCTCAGCGCCAGCATTCATCCCTTCGTCGGACTGCTCGAGGTCGTGCTGCGAAATGCGATCCATCGCACGCTCTCGATGCAAGTGTCGGCGCAGTCCAGCCCATCCTTTGCCTGGTACGACCGGGCGGTGCCTGGCGCGATCCCGTTGAAGGGAAAGTCACTCGAGCGAATCGAGTCCTTGCTGTCCGAGGGCAGCCCACCCATGCGCAGGCAACTCCAGCCGTCGCCGGACGCTGTTGTCGCCAGTTTGTCTTTTGGATTCTGGCCGAACCTGCTGGAAGGTTTGTCGAATCGACATGCGCCAAGGACGTTCACGGACGTCTTCCCGCACCACCCGCATTCGAAGCCACCGTATTGGAGCCGTGACGTCAACCGGCAATCCGTCCTGCTCCGGGTGAAGCGCCTTCAGCAGTTGAGGAACCGGGTCTGCCACTTCGAACCCATCTGGAAGTCGCATTGGTTCGCGAGCGGCCATCAGCGCGGCCGCCATTGGAGCCATGCAGTGGCAGCGTTCCGCCAGTTCCATGAGGAACTGCAGCAGTTGCTGGCATGGATCTCGCCGGAATGTGCCGCGGCCTATCGGACCTCGTTCGGCTGGGATTGGTTCAACAAGCTCTGCACGACGCATGCGGTGACGGCGTTCATGGAAGACCAAGCAACCAGCGCGCGTCTGATGTCCATGGCTGCAGGGATTCCCGTCGGCGCGCCCGTTTAGCCCCGCCACAAGGACGAAAGGCCCGCTTCCGCGGGCCTTCCGGCATTGGTGTGACGTATTCCCGGGGGATTACTGCTTCACGGCCTCGACCTGGACGATGACCTTGATGTCCTTCGAGAAGCCGTACTGGATGCCGTAGTCGACGCCGAAAGCGGTACGGTCGAAGGTGGTCTCGAAGTCGCCACCGCAGACTTCGCGCTTGAGCATCGGGTTCTCGTAGCAGTTGAAGTTGGTGGCCGTCAGGGTCACCGGCGCGGTCTTGCCCTTCAGCGTCAGCTGGCCGGCCACCGTCGCGACCTTGTCACCCGAGAAGGTGAACTTGTCGCCGACGAACTTGGCCGTCGGGTTGTTGGCCACGTCGAAGAAGTCCTTGCTCTTCAGGTGCGTGTCGAACTGCGACGAACCGGTGCTGATGCCGTTCATGTCGAAGGTGATCTCGACCTTGCCCGACTTGCCGGCCTTGTCGAACTGCACGGTGCCTTCCTTCTTTTCGAAGCGGCCGCGGTTGGTCGAGGTGCCGAAATGCTTGATCTCGAACGTGGCGTAGGTGTGCGTCGGGTCGATCGCGTAGGTCGCGGCTTGGGCTTGCGCCAGGCCGGTGACGGCGATCAGGGAGGCGAGCAGCAGGGCTTTCTTCATCATGGTGGTGGGTCCTTGTCGACCAGGGGTCGCAACAGTGGTGGAAACCGCGGCGGGTACCGCGGTGGAAAGGAACCGGGCGAAGGACCCGGACCGGTTGGAAAGAATCGGGGGAGGCTGGTGATCCGCGGCGGCGTCGGCTTACAGCGGCGCCATGCCGGTGATGGCGAGCTTGAACTTCACCTGCACGTCGTTGGCGACGATGGAGGTGTCCTTCCATTCGCCCTCGCCGATCTTGAAGTCCAGGCGCTTCATCGCGAAGCTGCCGGTCGCGGTCGTCGTGCCGCCGGCCTGCGCCAGCGCCACCGGCACGACCACGTCCTTGACCTGGCCCTTGATGCTGAGCTTGCCGGTGGCCTCGAACTTGCCGCCGCCCAGCGCCTTCAGGGCCGTGCTCTGGAAGGTGGCGGTCGGGATCTTCTTGGTGTCGAACCAGTCGGGCTTGACCAGTTCCGCGTCGGTGGCGGCGTCACCGATGGTGGCGCTGCCCAGCTCGATCGACAGGGTCACCTTGCCGGCCGCGGCGTTCTTCGGATCGAAGGCCAGCTGGGCGTCGAACTTCTTGAAGTGGCCGTCCACCGGCACGCCCATCTGGCGGAAGGTGAAGGCGATGTCGCTCTGCGCCGGCACCAGCTTGGGTGCCGCCGTCGCTGCCGCAGCGGCGGGCGCGGCCGCCGGCTTGGTCTGCGCCATCGCCGGCGCGACCAGGAGGAGGGCGGCGCTCAGCACCGACAGCGCGGTGATCGAGAGATGGGTGGCCATGCGTGCGGTCATGAGGTCCTCGGCGAGTCTTGTGAAGCGAGTCTGTGAAGGGGACTTGAAGCCCGGTGGGGTCAGGTGTTGTTCCGGTCGATCCGGGCGGAGCGCTCAGGCGCGGCCCGGGAGCATGCGCCGCAGCAGGCCGTCCTTGTCGAGGACGACATGCTTGACCACGGCGCCAAGGTGGGCAAGAACCAGCAGACCCAACCCGTAGGCGAAGAACTGGTGCAGCTGCTTGAGCGATTCGGCGAGTTCCTTGTCCTTGCCGACGAAGTCCGGCAGCGGCAGCACGCCGAACCACACGATCGGGAAGCCCGCGGCGGAGCTGTAGGCCCAGCCGCTCAGCGGCACCGCGAAGAAGGCGGCGTAGAGCAGCCAGTGCACCGCGTGCGCCCCCAGCTTCTGCCAGCCGGGCATCGGCAGGTCCGCCGGCGGGCGGTGGGTCAGGCGCCAGAGCAGCCGCAGCGCCGACAGCGCCAGGATGGTCACGCCGGCCCACTTGTGCCAGTTGAAGAGCTTCAGCCGCGTCAGCGAGAACGGCAGGTCGGACATGTACCAGCCCACCGAGAAGGCGCCGATGATCGCCAGGGCCAGCACCCAGTGGAAGAGCATCGCCACGACGTCGTACCGGGTCTTGCCCACGGGCGTGACCGTGGCTGCGGCCAGGGGCACGGGCGTCGCGGAGGACACCGGCGGCATCGGCCTGGCGGCCGAGGTCACAGCCACGGCGGGCGCGGCGGGATCGAGCGTCTCGGCGGGCAGCGTGGGCTGCTGGTCGGGGTCGTTGTTCTGGTTGTCGTGGGCAGTCATGTCGGGCTCGCGTCCTTGGGAAGACCTGGGGCGTCGGGAGGTCCGGAATGGGATGAAGTGTCAGCGTGGGCTATCCATCGTCGGTTCACCGGAACTGAGGCCACTGTTCATCCAATTTGAATGGGAGGCCCGGTCACGCTTCACAGATCCGTCATCGGCGGGGTCGAGACTGGCGCCCGCTCCGCCCTTGGAGCGATGGCTAGGAGTTGCCATGGACCTGATCGCCAAGATCGAGGCGGTGTTTCACCGCCGCGGACACCTGCAGTACGGTGACGAGCGCCGGGAACCCGTCACCGCGCTGGAGCACGCGCTCCAATGCGCCCAGCTCGCCGAGTGGGCGCACGCGGAGCATAGCCTTGTAGTCGCCGCGCTGCTGCACGACATCGGGCAACTGATGGACGGTGGTTCTGCCGCCCCCCTGCGGGACGACGAGCACGAGTTGACCGCCCTGCCGCTGCTGCGCGCCGGGGGGCTGGGGCCGGACGTGGTGGAGCCGATCCGCCTGCATGTCGCCGCCAAGCGCTACCTGGTGAGCACGGACCCGGCCTACGGGCCGAGCCTGTCCGACGCCTCGCGCCACAGCCTCGCGCTGCAGGGCGGCCCGATGAACGCGGAGGAGCGGCTGCTCTTCATGGCCCACCCGCAGGCGAGCGCCTCGCTGCAGCTGCGCCGCTGGGACGATCTGGCCAAGCGGCCGGGCATGCGCACGCCGCCGCTCGCCTACTACCTGGCGCTGCTCGAGGAACTGCTGCGGGACCAGCGCGCGCCGGAGCGGGTGCGCATCGCCTGAGACGGAAGGGGACGATGTCAAAGTCTGTCTCCCTCTTGAGGGGGATATCGGACCCCCGGCCCGCTTTGCATACTGGATCCTGATCGCTCGCTGCCTGGACCTCAGCGATGTGATCAAGGGGAGGAGTGCTATGCCGACCTACCAAAGCCCGCAAGGGTGGCGGTGGTCGGCATAGTTTTATCTGCGTGGCACGTTGCGACCGCTTGGGCGTGAAGGGAATCGGCAAGATATATTGCCCGCCCAGAACAAGCTTTACACAACCCATGCAGTTCCCTTCGCGGCAGCGGCCAGGCGCTGCCTGTTCCGGTCATGGCGGGTGAGCGCAGCGCCGAGCAGGCGAGCGTCGAGCTCGAACTGCTGCGCCTGATCGGCAAGCAGGGCCGTCGCGTCCCCTACCCGGTGAGCATCGCCGCGCTGATGATGGCGGTGATGGCGGCCAGCGTGATGTCGCCCTGGCTGGCCTACGGATGGCTGGCCGTCGTGTACGCGGTGCTGGCGACGCGCTGGGCCGTGCTGGGACGCCTGCCGGAGATGCAGCACCGCCCGCTCGAGCAGCGCATGGACTGGGCCGTGTGGCTGAGCCTGGCCAACGGCCTGGCCTTCAGCGCCTCGCTGATCGCGGCGCCCCACCTGAACGATTTCCAGCGCATGGTGCAGACCATCGTGCTGCTGGGCCTGTGCGCCGGCGCGGTCGCGACGACCGCCGGGCACCGCGTCGTGTTCCAGGTCTTCCTCTGGCCGGTGACGCTGGCCACCGCGCTGTCCTGGGGCCTGTTCCACGAACCCGGCGCGGAGCAGCGCTGGCTGGACTGGGTGCTGTCGGCGCTGATCATCTTCTTCGGCCTGATCCTGACCGGCCTGGCGCGCGACACCTACCGCGTGTTCGCCGAATCCGTGCTGATCCGGCTGCAGCAGAACAAGAGCAACCAGCAGCTGCGCCAGGCGCTGTCGCAGGCGGAATCGGCGATGGCGGCGAAGACGCGTTTCCTCGCCTCGGCGAGCCACGACCTGCGCCAGCCCATGCACACGCTGTCGCTGTTCGGCGCGGCGCTGGACAAGCGCCCGCTCGACGACGAAGGCCGGGTCATCGTCACGCAGATGAACCTGGCGCTGCATTCGCTGTCCTCGCAGATGGACGCGCTGCTGGACATCTCCAAGCTCGACGCCAACGTCGTGCCGGTGAACAACCAGATCTTCGCCCTGCAGCCCTGGCTGGGCCGGCTGCAGCGGGAGTTCCAGCCCTCCGCGCTGCGCAAGCACCTGCTGCTGCGGCTCGACTGCCCGCCGGAGGCCTGCGTCGAGAGCGACCCCGTGCTGCTGGAGCGGGTGGTGCGCAACCTGATCGACAACGCGCTGAAGTACACGGCGCGCGGCGAGGTCGCGATCGAGGTCAACCGCGGCCAGGACGAGGAAGTCTGGCGCCTGTCGGTGCGCGACACCGGCATGGGCATCCCGGAGCACGAGCAGCAGCGGATCTTCGACGAGTTCTACCAGGTCGGGAATCCGGAGCGCGACCGCGCCAAGGGTCTGGGCCTGGGCCTGTCGATCGTGACGCGGCTGGTGGACCTGCTGGACCTGCACCTGGCGCTGCGCTCGACGCCGGGGCATGGCTCGAGCTTCATGCTGAACGTGACCGCCGCCGACATCGCGCTGGTGCGGCCCGGCTCGACGCCGACGCAAGGCCCGGCGCTGCCGCCGATGCGGGTGCTGGTGATCGACGACGAGGAGCCGGTGCGGGTCGCCATGCATGCGCTGCTGAGCGCGCACGGCTGCCAGGTGCTGCTGGCCGGCAGCACGCGCGAGGGCCTGCTCAAGAGCATGGGCCAGCAGCCGGACCTGCTGCTGACCGATTTCCGGCTGCGCGGCGGCGAGGACGGCATCAGCGCGGTGCGCTCGCTGCGAAGCGCGTTCCCGGGACTGCCGGCCTTGATCGTGAGCGGCGACACTGCGCCCGAGCGGTTGCGGGAAGCCCACGAGGCGGGACTCACGCTGCTGCACAAGCCGGTCACCGAAGACTTGCTCATCAACGCGATGCAGGCCGCGCTCGCCGAATATCGAAGGGAGGGTCCTGATGTCTCGCCCGTTCGAGGAGGCGCCGAAAGTCCCGTCTGACGTCCCGTCGGACGCAGCCTCTGGCGCAGCGTCCGAAGCGCCGTCCCACACGACGTCCCACGCGCCGCCCGATGGCGCCGACGCGCGGCGGCCGAGACCCACGGGCACGCGCTGGCTGTCACGGCCGCTCGAGGACTGGATGGCCGAGCGGCTGA
>NZ_DASVNZ010000241.1:0-4153 GCF_036486225.1 Roseateles sp.
GGGAACTGACGGCGCTGCTCGACCGCCTGCCGCTGCCGACCGCGCGGGCGCGCGTGCTGCGGCGCGCGGCGGATTCCGCGGCCCGATTCGATTTCGACGGCGCGCTGGACTGGCTGCAGGATGATCCGCACAACGATCCCACTTCGTCCGGGAGTCCCGCATGAGCGACCCGTCCGTCTCCCTCGGCGACGCCGAAGCGCCCGACCTCACCGACGGCGCGACCGTGCTGGTCGTCGACGACACGCCGGACAACCTGATGCTGATGAGCGAGCTGCTGCGCGACCGCTACCGCGTCAAGATCGCCAACCACGGCGGGAAGGCCCTGGCCATCGCGGGCGCCGAGCCGCGGCCCGACCTGATCCTGCTCGACGTCATGATGCCGGGCATGGACGGTCACGAGGTCTGCCGGCGGCTGAAGGCCGACCCGGCCACGCGCGACGTGCCGGTGATCTTCCTGACGGCCAAGTCCGACGTGGCCGACGAGACCCGCGGCCTGTCGCTGGGCGCGGTGGACTACATCACCAAGCCGATCAGCCCGCCGATCGTGATGGCCCGCGTGCGCACGCACCTGCAGCTGAAGGCAAGCGCCGATTTCCTCCGCGACAAGGCGGCCTACCTGGAAACCGAGGTGGCCCGCCGCACCGAGGAACTGGCCGCCATCCAGGACGTCACCATCCAGGCGATGGCCTCGCTGGCCGAGACCCGCGACAGCGACACCGGCAATCACATCCGCCGCACGCAGCACTACGTGCGCGCGCTGGCCGAGGCGCTGCGCGACCACCCGCGCTGCGGCGAGCTGCGCCGGCCCGGCGTCATCGCCACGCTGTTCAAGTCGGCGCCGCTGCACGACATCGGCAAGATCGGCATCCCGGACCGCATCCTGCTCAAGCCCGGCAAGTTCACGCCCGACGAATTCGAGGTCATGAAGTCGCATCCGGCGCTGGGGCGCGACGCCATCGAGCAGGCCGAGGCGGTGCTGGGCACGCCGGTGGCCTTCCTGTCGACGGCCAAGGACATCGCCTACTGCCACCAGGAGAAGTGGGACGGCTCGGGCTACCCGCAGGGTCTGCGCGGCGAGGCCATTCCCCTGTCCGCGCGGCTGATGGCGCTGGCGGACGTCTACGACGCGCTGATCAGCCGCCGCGTCTACAAGGAGGGCATGCCGCACGAGCAGGCCGCGGGCATCATCGCGCAGGGCTCGGGCACGCACTTCGATCCGGACGTCGTCGAGGCCTTCCTGCGCATCCAGCCGGAGTTCCAGACGATCGCGCGACGCTTCGCCGACGACGACGCGGCGCTGGCGCGCAAGCGCGCCTGGATGGAGACGGTGAGTCCGCCGGACCTTGCGCCGGACCTCGCTCCGGACATCACGCCGGAGCTGACGTCGCACCGCAATCCGATCGGCGAGCAGCGGAGCCGTTGATGCCGCCATGGACGACGCGGGGCGGGTCCGCCGACCTTGACGGGGCCGGCGGGCCAGGCACCCGCCCGGGGATCGCGTGGGGAGGCGCCGCGCTGGTCGCGATCACGGCGTTGGCGGCGGGCTGGGGCGTGAGCGGCGCCCAGCGCTGGTACCTGGAGACGGACCTGCGCAGCGCGCTGCAGTCGGCCGCCGACCGCGAAGGCGTCGCGCTGGTCCAGCAGACGCTGTCGGGCCAGGACATGGGTGCCGTCGAACTGGTCGGTCTGGTCGAACCGCTGGTCAAGACGATGACGCTGGAAACCGACGCCGCGCGCGCGCGGCTGGTGCGGCCCGGCGAAATCCACCTGCAGGGCATCGCGGCAACCCTGGGCGGCGACGACGCCTGGGTGCTCAACCAGTCCGGCATCCTCGTGGCGGAGTGGGTGCAGCGCGACACGGAGCGCGCCATCGGCCTGGATCTTTCTTTCCGCGGCTATGTGCAGCAGGCGCTGCAGCGGGCCCGGCCGTCGGTCTACCTGGGCCTGAGTCCTCACCTGCATCAGCGGGCGGTGGTGTTCTGCGCGCCGATCTTCGCGACCCGGGCTTCGACCAGCGCCGTCACCGGCGTGATGGCGGTCCGCAAGCCCCCGATGGTGCTGGACCGCTTCTTCGCCGCGCGATCGCAGGGCGACGCGCTGCTGATCTCCCCGCACGGCGTGGTTTTCTCGGCAAGCCGGTCCGAGTGGGTCATGACGCTCGTCGGGCCGGTCGACGACGGGCGCGCCGCGGCGCTGACGGCAACGCGGCGCTTCGCGACGCTGTTCGGGACGGCAGCGCAAGCGCGCGTGCTGCCCTTCGATCCCGTCGACGGCGCCACCGTCGAGGTCGGCGGCCGGCGTCTGGCCGTCGCGTCGACCGGGATCGACTGGAACGACCCCGACGGCGCCTGGCGCCTGGTGCTGCTGGAGGACGTGGCGGGCGCGATGAGCGCGCGCCAGCAACTGGCGGTGGCGGCGTTGACCGCGGCGCTGCTGATGGGCGGCTACGCGTTGATGTGGCAGATCGCCGTCCACCGGCGCCAGCGCGCGCGCAGCGCCGCGGCGTTGGCCGCGCGCGCCGACACGGTGCGCACCATGTTCCGCATGGCGCCGATCGGCGTCTGCCTGGTCGTCGATGACCGGATCGAGTTCCTGAATCCGCTGCTGGCCGACCAGCTGGGCACCGGCGAGTTCCAACCCTGGCCCCACCGCTATGCGGACGACGCCAGCCGGGAACTGGTCGACGAGGTGCTGCGCGAACGCCGCCGGGTCCACGACGTCGAGGTGCGCCTGCTCGACGCCGCAGGGCAGGCGCGCGCCTTCGTCCTCTCATCGATGCCGTACGACTACGAGGGCGACAAGCCCGCCGTGCTGCTGTGGCTGACCGACATCACCCGGCGCCAGGAAGCCGCGCAGGAGGCGCGTCGCGCGATGGAGGCGGCCCACGACGCGGCCCGCGCCAAGTCCAGTTTCCTGGCCGGCATGAGCCATGAGATCCGGTCGCCGATGAACGTGATCGTGGGCATGTCCGACCTTGCGCTGCAGACCGGCCTGGACGCCCGCCAGCGCAACTACCTGGAGAAGGTCAACAGCGCCGCCCTCAGCCTGCTCGACCTGATCGACGACATCCTGGACTTCAGCAGCATCGAGTCCGGCCGGATCGAACTGGAGCGCGTGCCGTTCCAGCTCGACCAGGTGCTGGAACGGCTCATCGACCTGATCGGCCTGCGCGCCGAGGACAAGGGCGTGGAACTGCTGATCCATCGGCCCGCCGACGTCCCCGACGCCCTGATCGGCGATCCGATGCGCCTGGGCCAGGTGCTGATCAACCTGGGGGCCAACGCGGTGAAGTTCACCGACAGCGGCGAGGTCATCGTGGCGGTCGAACGGGTGCCGGCGGTAGCGCCGCAACGCGGGGACGAGCAGGGCGAGCAGGGCAAGCAGGGCAAGCAGGATAGCGACGAGGTCGAACTGCGCTTCAGCGTCACCGACTCGGGCATCGGCATGACGGCGGAGACGATCTCGCGGCTCTTCCAGAGTTTCAACCAGGCCGACACGTCGACGACGCGCCAGTACGGCGGCAGCGGCCTGGGCCTGGCGCTCAGCCGCCAGCTGGTCGAGCTGATGGGCGGACGCATCCAGGTGAGCTCGCGTCCGGGCGAGGGATCGACCTTCTCCTTCACCGTGCGCCTGGGCCTGCGCCAGGGCGCCCGGGCGGCGGCCGGGCCGGCCTCCCCGGCCCTGACCGACCTGTCGCGGCTGCGCGTGCTGGTGGCCGATGACAACCGCGCGGCGCGCGACATCCTGGGCGCGCTGTGCGCCGGCTTCGGCATGCGCGTGGACACGGCCGTCAACGGCGCCAACGCCGCGCAATGCGTGCTGGAGGCCGACGCCGGGAAGCGTCCCTACGACCTGGTGCTGATGGACTGGCAGATGCCGATCCTGAACGGCCTCGAGGCGACGCGGCTGATCGCGTCCGGACGGCTCGCCTCGCCGCCCGCGATCCTGCTGGTCACCGCCTTCGGCCGGGACGCCACCCTGGCCGCCGCGCTGGCCGAGGCGGACCCGCGCCACCGCCCGCAGCTGCTGAGCAAGCCGGTGACCGCCTCGACGCTGCTGTCGGCCATCGGCGAGGCCACCGGGCAGGCGCTGGCGCCCGCGCACGCCGCGCTCCACCACGGCGGCACGACGCGCGCCGCGATGGCGCGGCTGA
>NZ_DASVNZ010000261.1:0-30263 GCF_036486225.1 Roseateles sp.
CCCTTCAAGACCGACCGACCAGCCGTCAATGGCGGATCGACCGCAGCTCAACTGCCGCTCAATTGCAGCTCAAGGTCGCATAGTTCTTCCCCGCCCCGGCCACCGTGAGCAGCTTCTGCTTCACGCAGGCTGGCGTGTGCACCGTGTACGCATACGGGATGCCGACAGGGAAGTTCGCCGTCGTCACCCAATCGGTCGCGTCGCGCGACGGGCTCGAGCCGCTGGCCACCCACTTGATCCCATAGGTCGCGAAGTCGGCCGGGCTGCGCACGTTGTTGTTGCGCAGTTCCCAGTAGCCGATCGACGAGCTGTCCCGCGAGGTCACCGGGTTCTGCGCGTTCTCGAAGTAGTTGCCTTCGATCAGCGCGTAGCCGCCCATGCGGATGTTGGCGCCCGAGGTCAGCACGCCCGAGTACAGGTTGTTGTACAGGTGCGTGTAGCCCGCGCGCTGCAGCGGCAGCCGCGAGCCGACGTTGCTGTACACGTTGTGGTGGAAGGTGATGTAGCGGTCGCTGGCGTCGCTGTCGCTCGATCCGATCAGGCCTACCTTGTGGTGGTCGTGCAGATAGTTGTACGAGTAGGTGATGTGATGCGCGCCGGCCTTGCTGTCGATGAGGCCGTCGAACTCCAGGTCACCGGCACCGGAGCACTCCGCGGTCGAGCTGAACAGCGTGTTGTGATCGATCCAGACGTAGCCGGGGAACTTGCCGCTCTGGCCTTCGATGCCGATGGCGTCAATGGAACCAGGCAGCAGGCCGATCGTCATGTTGCGGATGATGATGTTGGTCGCCGCGGCCTTGATCGCAAGCCCGAAGTTCGCGGCCGAGCCGTTGACGCCTTCGATCGTGACGTTGCTCTTGTTCTTCACTTCGACGACCGCGCCGGCCGCCTTCTTCCACTGCGTGCAGGGATCGGGGATGGTGCCGAAATCGAAGGTGCCCGCGTAGCGGATCACCAGGCCGCCGGTGCCGCTGTAGGCATCGATCGCGGCCTGCATCTGCGCCGCGGTGGTGACGGTGATCGGCGTTGCCGAGCCGCCGCCGGTGACCTGGCCGGCGTAGCCGCCGCTATGTCCAGCCGGAGCCGGCGAAGGCGCTGGGGATGGCGACGGCGCGGGTGAAGGCGCCGGCGAGGGAGACGGGGCTGGAGACGGCGATGGCGCCGGCGATCCGGCCGGTCCCACCGCGCATTTCTCGGCCTTGCCCGGATTAGGGTCCGCGCCGCCGAAGGTCGCCGACGCGCAGGCGACGTCGCCCTTCAAGCTCTTGATGACCCACTTGTCCTTCACGCCGAAGGACACCTGGCGCGTCGTGTCGCCGACCTTGCAGGTGCCGCCCTCATCCGCGCACTTGGAGAAGCCGGACGGCCAGTCCACCGCGTGCGCCACGCCCATCGGCGCGACGGCGCCGACCGCGACCGCCATCGCCATCAGGCCGTGCCGCGGGCTCGGCGCGCGCAGCGATCCGGCGGTCGGCGGCTTAGGCGCGACCAGCACGGCGGACTCGTCAATACGGGTGCTCTTCATCGAATGTCTCCCAATGTCGTTGAGGCGACCGGCGCGGGCATGGCTCCGCCCTCACCGGTCACCGGTGAATCAAAAAATGCTCGGGAACCCAACGCCGTTTCCTCCGCCTCGCGCGACGCGGACCAGCAGGATCCGCATCGGGGACGGTGGCCGTCGGCACAGGCCACGTGTCGACACGCCTGCGCGCAGGCGCGGCCATGTCGACAACGGGAGGCAGACTAACGAGGTAGCCTGATTTCGGAAAGGCGTTTTACATTTGCCGATCTGGCGTTACGGATTTCCATTTCTGGTGGTCGCAACCGTGTCGGACGCTCCCGCGTCCGCCTTCATCTCCACCGGCTCCTGCCATCCGCCGCCGAGTGCCCTCACGAGCGCCACCGTCGCGCGGCTGCGTCGCGTCGCCAGGTCGACCGCGCTGCGCCGCGCCTGCAGTCCCGCCGTCTGCGAAGTGACCACCTCCAGGTAGGCGGCCGCACCAGCGCGATAACGATTCGTCGCCAGCGCGAGCGAACGATCCGCCGCATCCACCGATTTGTTCTCCGCCTCCAGCGCTTCGCCGTAGCGGTCGAGCAGGACCAACTGGTCCTCGACCTGCTGGAACGCCGCAAGCACCGTTCCGCGATAACGCTGCGCCGACTCGTCCAGCGCCGCCGTCGCGCGCGCCTCCTCCGCCTTGCGGCGGCCGCCGTCGAACAGGTTGTAGGCCAGCGTCGGACCGATGGCCCAGAACAGGTTGGGCGCCTCGAGGAAATGGCCGAAGTCGCTGCTCTGGAATCCACCCTGCGCGCTCAGCACCACCGACGGGAAGAACGCCGTCTTCGCCACGCCCAGCGTCGCCGTCGCGGCCACCACGCGCTGCTGTGCCGCGGCGATGTCGGGTCGCCGCTCCAGCAAGGTCGAGGGCAGTCCCGTCGGCACCACGGGCATCGCCAGCTGCGGCGAGGTGGCCGGCTCGATGCGGAAGCTCGAAGCGTTCGCGCCGACCAGCGCGGCGATCGCGTGCTCCAGCACCGCCCGCTGCGCCTGCGATTGACGTCGCTGCGAGCGCGCCGACTCCAACTGGCCCTCGGCCCGCGCCTGGTCAAGACCTGACGCGATGCCCGCCTGATGCCGGCGGGAAATCAGATCGAACGCCCGCGTGTAGGCCTCTTCGGCATCGGCGAGCAAGGCGTTGTCGCGATCGAGTCCGCGCAATTGCAGCAAGGAATCAGCCAGCTGCGCCTGCAGCGCCAACCGCGCCGCAGCGAGGTCCGCCGCCGCCGCACGTTCCGACGCCAGTCCGGCACGGACCTGCTGCGAGATGCGGCCCCACAGGTCGACTTCGTAGCTCAGGTCCAGGCCCAGCGTCGCGCTGTTGTACCAATCCGGCGAGGTCGGCCCGAGCACGCGCAGCGGGCGGCGCTCCGATTGCCGGTCGCGTTGCCCGTTGAGGGAGCTGTTCAGCGTCGGCGATTGCGCCGAACGCAGGCTGTCCGTCGCGGCTCGCGCCTGCTGGTAGCGGGCGAGCGCGGAGGCCAGGTCCGGACTGTTCTCGATCAGCCGCTGCTGCAGCGCGTCGAGTTCCGAATCGCCGTAGCTCTTCCACCACCCGTCGAAAGCGATGGGCGCGGCGGTCGAGGCACCGGCCTCGACCCACGGGCCCCGGGCTTCCTTGAAGCTCGTCGCCATCGGCACCTCAGGCAGCGCCGTCTTCGGCGGCTGGGCGCAGCCGGCGATCAACGCGGCAACAGCGAGCACGACGCCTCGAGCTGCTTGCGCGGACAAGCGTGTCGACGGGCGCGAGGTCATGTGCGTCCCTTCGCCGAGGCGGCCGAGCCCGGCGCGGCCGCCGGCTGAGCGACGCGCACCACGTCGCCATCGGCGATGCCGTCCGGCGGATTCGCGATGACGCGGTCAGCGGCGGTGAGTCCGCCGCCGAGTTCGATCCGCGTGCCCATGTCGCGCGCGATCGTGACCTTGCGCAGCTTCACGCGATTGCCCGCGTCCACGGTCGCCACCTGCACGCCGTCCTTGTTGATGATCACGGCGCCCGGCGGCAGCGAGACCGCCGCATTCGACTGAGCGCCAGCCTCGGCAGACGCGGCGCCGTCGAAGCGCACCGTCGCGAAGCCGCCCGGCAGCAACTCGTCCTTCTCGTTGTCCACGGCGAGCTGCACCAGCATCGCGCCGCTGGCCGTGTTGATCGCCTGCGAGGTCGACTGCACCGTCGCGGCGAAACGCTGGCCGGGCCGCTCGGGCACCGTCAGCACAGCCTTGCCGCCCGCCCGCACCTGCGCGACCTGGCGCTGCGGCACGTTGACGTAGACCCGCAGCTTGCGCATGTCGGAGACGACGAACAGCTCGCTGCCCGGTGCGCCGCCGATGTTGATCAGCGCGCCCACGTCGGTGTTGCGCGTGGTGACGACGCCGTCGAACGGCGCCGTCAATTGGGTGAAGCGCTTCAGCGCCTCGATGCGATCGACGTTGGCCTGCAGCGCGGTGACCTGCGACTGCTTGGCGGTCATGTCGCCGGTGCGCTCGTCCACTTCCTGCTTGGAGACCGAATCCGATGCCAGCAGCCCTTGCCAGCGCTTGGCGGTGCTCGCCGCCAGCGCGGCATTGCTGCGCGCGGTCGCGAGTTCGGCCTTGGCCTGCATCAGCTGCTGATCGAGGTCGGGCGTCTCGATCTCGGCGAGCTGCTGTCCGGCCTTGACCTTGCCGCCGATGTCGACGTTCCAGCGCTTCAGGTAACCGCTGACCCGCGCGTAGATCGGCGCACGCGACCAGGCCTCGATGCGCGCGGGCAGCTCCAGGCCGCCTTCGGTCAAGGCCTGCGGCGCGACCAGCGTGACGCTGGGCTGGCCGCGTTCGTCGGCCGTGCTCTGCAGTTGCTCGGCGTTGGACTTGCGGGACCACAGACCCGCGGCCACCACCGCGACCGCGATCACGACCGCGACGGTCGCGGCCAGCTTGAAGCGCGCGGGAGGACGCGAGGACACCACGGTGTTGTCGTTATCAGTTCGCATGGGAAGCATCTCCGGTCCCGGGCAGCGCGTTCGCGGCTCCGGCGATCAAGTCGTTCGATTCAGAAGCGTCGGCGGCGGGTCCGGTCTTGCGGTGGTGTCGATGCACGATGCTGAACACCACCGGCACGAAGACCAGCGTCGCGAAGGTGGCGAAGACCAGGCCGCCGATCACGGCGCGACCCAGCGGCGCGTTCTGCTCGCCGCCTTCGCCCAGGCCCAGCGCCATCGGCAGCATGCCGATGATCATCGCCAGCGCCGTCATCAGCACCGGACGGAAGCGCACGAAACCGGCTTCCATCGCGGCCGCGTAGGCGTCGCCGAGTTCCTCCAGCCGCTCCCGCGCGAAGCTGATCACCAGCACGCTGTTGGCCGTCGCCACGCCCATGCACATGATCGCCCCCGTCAGCGCAGGCACCGACAAGGTCGTCCCGGTCGCGAAGAGCATCCACACGATGCCGGCCAGCGCCGCGGGCAGCGCCGACACGATCACCGCCGGATCCAGCCAGGACTGGAAGTTCACGACAATCAGCAGGTAGATCAGCACCACCGCGCCGAGCAGTCCGAACAGCAGGCCCGAGAACGCGCGGTCCATCGTGCGCACCTGGCCGAGCAGCTGCACGTTGGAGCCCTTGGGCACGTCGGCCTGCGTCTCGGCGAGCACCTTGCGGATGTCGCGCGCGACCGCGCCCAGATCGCGGTCCTGCGTCGTCGCGTGGATCTGCACCATCGTCGCGACGTCGTACTGGCTGATCAGCGCCGGGCTGTTGACCCGCTGGAAGGTCGCCACGCCGCCGAGCGTCGAGGTGCCCGGCTGGCTGCCGTTGCCGATGGGCAGGTTGCTCAGCGCGGCCAGCGAATCCAGCTGATGCTGCGGCGTCTGCATCACGATCGAGTAGCTGACGCCGTTCTGCGGATTCAGCCAGAAGGTCGGCGCCACCTGGCTGCTGCCGGCGAGGTTCACGACCAGGCTGTTGGCCACGTCGCGCGTGGTCAGGCCCTGCAGCTGAGCCTGCGTGCGGTCGACGTCGACATTGAAGGTCGGCGCCTTGTTGGACTGCTGGATGCGCGCATCGGCCACGCCCGGGATCGCCTTGATGCGCTTGAGCAGCTGCTGCGCGTAGGCGAAATTGGACTCGACGTCGCGGCCCCGCACCTGCACGTCGATCGGCGCCGGCGCGCCGAAGTTCAGGATCTGGCTGACGATGTCGGCCGGCGGGAAGGAGAAGGTCGTGTCGGGGAACTCGCGCGGGAGGACCTGTCGAAGCTGACGCACATAGTCGGCCGTGGGCGCGTGCCCTTCCTTCAGCGCGATCTGGAAGTCGCCGTCGGAGGTGCCCAGCACGCCGGTGTTGTTGTAGGTCAGGTTGATCGACGACGGCGGCAGACCGATGTTGTCGACCATGGTCTCGATCTTGTCGGACGGGATCACGCGGCGGATCGCCTGCTCGATCTTCGCGAAGCGCGCAGCGGTCTCCTCGACCCGCGTGCCCACCGGCACCCGCGCGTGCATCAGGATCTGGCCGGAGTCGACCTGCGGGAAGAAGTTGCTCCCGATGAAGGGCACCAGCGCGAAGGACGCCAGCACCACCACCGCGAAGCCGATCAGGAAGGGCTTCTTGCTCGCCAGCGCGGCCTCGAGCATCCGGCGGTAGCCTTCGCGCACGCGTTCGAAGCGGGCCTCGAAGTTGCGCTGGAAGCGCACCAGCGGATTGCGCGACGGCGGCTGCGCCAGATGCCCGTGGCCGTCGGTCAGCGGCGCATGCGGATGCAGCAGGTACTTGGCCATCGTCGGCACCAGCGTGCGCGACAGGATGAACGAGCACACCATCGCGAAGATCACCGCCTCCGCCATCGGCACGAACAGGAAGCGCGACACGCCTTCCAGGAAGAACATCGGGATGAACACGATGCAGATGCACAGCAGCGAGACGAAGGCCGGCGTCACGATCTGCTGCGCGCCGTCCATGATCGATTCCTCGACGCCCTTGCCGTGCTCCAGGTGCCAGTTGATGTTCTCGATGGTCACCGTCGCGTCGTCGACCAGGATGCCCACCGCGAGCGCGAGTCCGCCCAGCGTCATGAGATTGAGCGTCTCGCCGATCGCCGCCAGGCCGATGATGGATCCCAGGATGGACAGCGGGATCGACACCGCGATGATCACCGTCGAGCGCCAGCTGCCCAGGAACAGCAGGATCATCAGGCTGGTCAGCGCCGCGGCGATGGCACCCTCGATCGCGACGCCCTTGATGGCGGCACGCACGAAGACCGACTGGTCGTTGATCGGCTTGACCTCGAGTTCATCGGGCAGCGAAGGCCGCAGCTCGCCGAGCTTCGCGCGCACGCCGTCGACGATCGCGAGCGTGGACGCCGCGCCGTTCTTCAGCACCGACATCAGCACCGAGCGCCCGCCGTCCACATGGACGATGTTGGTCTGCGGCGCGTTGCCGTCATGCACGTCGGCCACGTCGCGCAGGTAGATGGTCGAGCCATTGACCACCTTCACCGGCAGCCGGCCCAGTTCCTCGATCGCGGACGGCGCGCTGTTGAGCTGCAGCGTGTACTCCAGCTCGCCGATCTTCTGCGTGCCGATCGGCGTGAGCACGTTCTGCGTCGCCAGCGCGGTGGCCACGTCCTGCGCCGACAGCCCGCGCGCCTGCAGCGCGGCGGGGTTGACGTCGATCTGCACCTGACGCTGCTTGCCGCCGTAGGGCAGCGGGATCGCCGCGCCCGGCACGGTCACCAGCGGCGTACGGATCGTGTTGAAGCCGAGGTCGAAGAGCTGCTGCTCCGACAGCCCCTTGCCCGAGAGCGCGAGCTGCAGGATGGGCACCGTGGCCGCGTTGTAGTTCAGGATCAGCGGCGGCGTCGTGCCGGCCGGCATCTGCCGCACGGCGACCTGCGCGACCGCGGTGACCTGCGCGTTGGCCACCGCGATGTTCACGCCCGGCTGGAAGAAGATCTTCACCACCGAGACGCCGGGATAGGTGTTGGCCTCGATGTGCTCGATGTCGTTGACGGTGGTCGTCAGCGTGCGCTGGAACAGCGTCGAGATGCGTCCGGCCATCTGGTCCGGCGGCAGGCCGGTGAACTGCCAGGCCACGGCGATGACCGGCACCCGGATCTCCGGGAAGATGTCCGTCGGCGTGCGCACGGCCGCCAGCGGGCCGATGATCAGCAACAGCAGCGCCAGCACGAGGAAGGTGTAAGGGCGTCGCAGCGCGACGCGCACGGCGGCCATCAGCATGGACGGATTCCCACGATCGTTGTCATCGTTGCTCTCTGGTGGATGACCGTTTTCCGGTCGTATCGAGCGCGGATTTTGTGTGTCGGCACGCGCCCATGTATTGCTGATCGGTAATGACCGTACGCGTACGGGGTCACTCCCCCCGCGATTGGGCGGCATGCATCGGCGTGGTGCGAAAACCGGGCGATGGACGCCCCTTCCCGACCGCCTGGCGCCTGCCCATCACGGCGCCCGTTTCAGCACCCGTCCCAGCGCCCGCCGCCGCACTCGTCGTCGGGCCCGGGCAGGCCGGACTGTAGTCAGGCGATTGACAAGCCGCTAGGCCGGTCGGCATTGAAGGATTGGCAAGTGGAACTTGATAATCCGGTCCTCCCGGATCGGTCATCCTCACGCCATGCCCGTCAACGAACTCCGCGCCATCACGACCTTCGTCCGCACCGCCGAACTGGGCAGCCTGCGCCGCGCCGCCACCGCGCAGGGCATCACGCCGCAGGCGGCCAGCCAGGCGCTGGCGCAGCTGGAGCAGCACCTTGGCGTGCGGCTGTTCCATCGAACGACGCGCAACATGGCGCTGACCGACGAGGGCCGCCAGTTCCTGGACAGCGTGCGGCCCGCGCTGGGCTGGCTGCACCGCGCGATCGAGAATGTGCGCGAGGCCAAGGACGAGATCGCCGGCCCGCTGCGCATCGTCGGTCCGCGCTCGGCGTTCCGGCCGGCGCTGTGGGCGCTGCTGGACGAGTTCTGCACCCGGCATCCCGACGTGCGTCCCGAGGTCCAGCTCGCCGACGACATCGGCAACTGGGTCGAGGACCGCGTCGACGTCGGCTTCCGCATCGGCGCATCGCCCGCCGAAGGCGTCATCGCGCGACGTCTGTTTCCGGTGCAGGGCATCATCTGCGCCGCGCCCGCCTACCTGCGCAAGCACGGCGCCCCGCAGTCGCTGGACGATCTGGCCGCGCACCGATGCAGCACCTTCCGCCATCCCGAAGGCCGCATCGTCGCCTGGACCGTGAAGGTCGGGAAGGCGGTCGCCGCGCAGCCGATCACGCCGGCGCTCTGCGTCAACGATGAAGAACTCGAATTCGACGCGCTGCTCGGCGGCCAGGTGATCAGCATGATGACCAGCATCACCGTCGCGGCGCATATCCGCGCCGGCCGCCTCGTGCCGCTGCTGACGCGGCACGTGGCCGCGCCCTCCAGCCTGCACGTCTACTGGGGCAGCCGCAGCGCACAACCGGCGCGCGTGCGCGCCTTCATCGACCTGGCCATCGAACGCCTTGCCGACAGCGACGCCTACGTCCTCGGCGCCAAGGAACTCGCCGCCGCCGAGACCCAAGGACGCGAGAAGTTCCTATCGCGCACCTAACGTACGACGATTCGTGCCGAAGCCCGCACGTCTTACAAATTCCCGGGAAAGTCCTCCCGTTTTTGCCGACAGATCGACCGTTGAAACAAGCCGTTGCTCCTTAATATGCGGCCCCAGCGGACTCGCCCGGCCCTCGCCGGCGCCAACCAGGACCGTCCGCCAGAAAGACATCGGGCAGCATGAAGTCGATCGGGTTGTTGGGTCAGTCGAAACAAACGGGCTGGGCAAGGATGGCGATGGCTGCGGTCATCGCGGCGACGCTGGGGACACCGGGCGCGCGAGCCGAACCCGCGCTTCAGCGGCAGCTTCCGCCGCCTTCCGCACACATCGCGCCGCTCGCCGTCGACTTCCACGGCGAAGCCGCCTCGCTCGAAGCGCGCGCCGCGGCCCGCGCGGCGTTCGAGGGCTTCGATGCCAAGGGACGCCCCTTCGCCGTCGTCGACAAGAAGGAGGCGAAGCTCTTCGTCTTCAATGCCGACGGCCAGTTGGTCGGCGCCGCGCCGGCGCTGCTGGGCCTGGCCCGCGGCGACAGCGTCGCGCCCGGCGTCGGCGAGATGGTGTCCACCGGCATTCCCCCCGACCTCCGCACCACGCCCGCCGGTCGGTATGACAGCCAGCCCGGCCCGAATCTGAAAGGGGAGACCGTGATCTGGGTCGACTACGACGCCGCGTTCGCGATCCATCGCCTGCGCCCGGGTCCGGCGCACGAGCGCCGCGCCGAGCGGCTCGCGTCGCCGTCGCCGGACGACAACCGCATCTCGCTGGGGTGCGTGGTCGTGGCGGGCGAGTTCTTCGATCGCGTCGTCGCGCCGGTGCTCGGCCACGGAGCCGGCGTCGTTTACGTGCTGCCCGAACCCGCCCCCGCGGCCATGGCGCAGACCACCCCCTCCGCCAGTCGCCTCTGAGCTGTTCCAGGCCGCTCCAGGCCGCGCCGGATGGCCGGCAACCATTGGAAACCGGGAGCCCGCCCCAGGCGGCATCGGTGCTGCGCCCGCTACACTTGCGCCCTTGCGCATTTCCGCAGCCACTGGATCTACACCATGTACCGCTGTGCCTCGCCCGCCCCGTCCCGCCGTCGCTCGATGATGGCGACGGCCGCCAGCACCGCCCTGTTCTCGCTGGTCGCCGCGTTCGGCGGCATCGCCGCCCTCGCGACGCCCGCCCCCGCGCAGGCCCAGATCGCTCCCGGCCACCGCTACTTCCCGCAACGCGCGCTGCGCGGCGAGATCGTCTTCGGCGTCGCGCCCGATGTGCTGCTCAACGGCAAGCCGGCGCGTCTGGCGCCCGGCGCGCGCATCCGCAACGCGGTCGACCTGGTCGCCACGCCCGGCTCGCTCTACGAGCAGAAGGCCACGGTGCTCTACACCCGCGACATCAGCGGCCTGCTCATGGACGTCTGGCTGCTGAGCGAGGTCGAGCTGGCCAACAAGTCCTGGCCCACCACGCCGGAACAGGCCTCGAAGCTGGTGTTCGACCAGGCCAGCCAGGTCTGGCGCAAGCCCTGACTCACTGAGCCCGCACCCGCGCCGCGCCACCGGTCGACCGGACAGGCGCACCGGCGCGGAGCCGCCGCATTCCTCCCGATTTCCGGAGCTCCCCATGAGCAAGAAAGTCTTCATCAAGACCTTCGGCTGCCAGATGAACGAGTACGACTCGGACAAGATGGCCGACGTCCTGCGCGCCGCCGAAGGCTACGAACCCACCACCGACGTCGAGCAGGCCGATCTGGTGCTGTTCAACACCTGCTCGGTCCGCGAGAAGGCGCAGGAGAAGGTGTTCTCCGACCTCGGCCGCATCAAGCACCTGAAGGCCAAGGGCGTGATGATCGGCGTCGGCGGTTGCGTCGCCAGCCAGGAAGGCGCGGCCATCATCGAGCGCGCGCCCTACGTCGACGTCGTCTTCGGCCCGCAGACGCTGCACCGCCTGCCGCAGATGCTGACCCAGCGCCAGCAGCAGTCGCGCCCGCAGGTCGACATCTCCTTCCCCGAGATCGAGAAGTTCGACCACCTGCCGCCGGCCAAGGTCGAGGGCGCGTCGGCCTTCGTGTCCATCATGGAAGGCTGCTCGAAGTACTGCTCCTACTGCGTCGTGCCCTACACCCGCGGCGAGGAGGTCAGCAGACCCTTCGAGGACGTGCTCGAGGAAGTCGCCGGACTGGCCGACCAGGGCGTCAAGGAAGTGACGTTGCTCGGCCAGAACGTGAACGCCTATCGCGGCGCCATGGGCGGCACGGATGAGATCGCCGACTTCGCGCTGCTGCTCGAATACGTCGCCGAGATCCCCGGCATCGAGCGCATCCGCTACACCACCAGCCATCCCAACGAGTTCAGCCAGCGCCTGATCGACGCCTACGCCACGATCCCGAAACTGGTGAACCATGTGCACCTGCCGGTGCAGCACGGCTCGGACCGCATCCTGATGGCGATGAAGCGCGGCTACACCACGCTGCAGTTCAAGAGCATCGTGCGCAAGCTGCGCGCCATCCGGCCGGACATCCGCATCGCCTCGGACTTCATCGTCGGATTCCCCGGCGAGACCGACGAGGACCACGCCAAGACCATGCAGCTGGTGCGTGACATCGGCTTCGACGCGTCGTTCAGCTTCATCTTCAGCCCGCGTCCCGGCACGCCGGCGGCCAACCTGGCCGACGACACGCCGCACGAGGTGAAGGTCCGCCGCCTGCAGGAGCTGCAGGCCGAGATCGAGGCGACCGCCATCCGCTACAACCACAGCACGGTCGGCAAGACCGTGCCGGTGCTGGTCTCGGGCCACGCCCGCAAGGACGCCACGGAGCTGATGGGGCGCACCGAGTGCAACCGCATCGTCAACTTCAAGGGCCACGAGCGGCTGATGCACCAGATCATCCCGATGCACATCACCGAAGCCTTTGCGCACTCGCTGCGCGGCGAGGTGCCGGTGACCGAGGTGCTGCAGGGCTGACGGACCGGGAAGGCCGGCCCGGCCCGGCCGCCTCACTCGAAAGCGGTAGCGCGTGGCCCCGGCCGGCGCTCAGCCCGGTTCAGCGTTTGTAACTGACGCCCCACTGCGTGGCGGTGATGCCGAGCAGCATCAGGCCGTAGCCGGTCATCGTGCCGTCAGCGCCGGTGAGCATCAGCGCGGCGAACAGGCCGAGTGTGCCGCCAACGCCGCCCCACATCGCCAGCGTGCGCCAGCGCATGCCGGAGACGGTGTCCCGCCAGATCAACTTGAGGGCGGCGGCCATCAGCGCCGCAACGCCCCAGGCGGGCAGGAACAGGTTGCCGAAATGCCAGACGGCGTCGAGTGGGTCCACGGGTCGGTTCGCTCCGGGCGAGGTGTAGATGTAACGGGACGGCGGTCGAAAGGCGTCGTTCCTTGACGCATCCCGGGGGCGATGAGCGCGCCGCCAAGGCCCGTGCGAGACACGGGTCGGGCAGGAATTTTATAATCGCCGCATGTCCGTCTTTGCCCTGGGTCTGAACCACACGTCCGCGCCGCTCGATCTGCGTGGACGTTTCGCGTTCACGCTCGAGCAACTGGCCCCGACGCTGCTGCGTTTCCAGGACCAGATCGGCACCAACCAGCGCCGCCGCACCGCCGCCGCGGAAGCCGCCATCCTCTCCACCTGCAACCGCACCGAGCTCTACGTCGCCGGCGACGCCGACATGGTCCGCCCCGCTGTGGACTGGCTGGCGCAGGTCGGCGGGGTCGGCAGCTCGATGCTGATGGACCATTCCTACGTGGTCGAGGACGGCGCCGCCGCGCGGCATGCCTTCCGCGTCGCCAGCGGGCTGGACTCGATGGTGCTGGGCGAACCGCAGATCCTCGGCCAGCTCAAGCAGGCCGTGCGCGAGGCCGATTCGGCCGGCACGCTCGGCACGACGCTGCACCAGCTGTTCCAGCGCAGCTTCTCGGTGGCCAAGGAAGTCCGCAGTTCCACGGAGATCGGCAGCCACTCGATCAGCATGGCCGCGGCCTCGGTGCGACTGGCCTCGCAGCTGTTCGAGCACCTCGCCGACATCAAGGTGCTGCTGGTCGGCGCGGGCGAGATGATCGAGCTGGTCGGCACGCATTTCGCGGCCAAGGGTCCGAAGGCGATCGCCATCGCCAACCGCACGCAGGAGCGCGGCGAGAAGCTCGCCCATCAGCTGGGCGGCGAGGCCTTCCGGCTGGCCGACCTGCCCGACCGCCTGCACGAATTCGACGCGGTGATCTCCTGCACCGCCTCCAGCCTGCCGCTGATCGGCCTGGGCGCCGTCGCACGCGCCTTGAAGAAGCGCCGTCACAAGCCGATGTTCATGGTCGACCTGGCGGTGCCGCGCGACATCGAACAGGAAGTGGCCAAGCTGGACGACGTCTACCTGTACACCGTGGACGACCTGTCCAAGCTGGTCCAGACCGCGGGCGAGAAACGCCAGGCTGCGGTCCAGCAGGCGGAAGCCATCATCGAGACCGGCGTGCAGAGCTTCGTGCACTGGCTGGGGCAGCGCCACACGGTGCCGCTGATCCAGGCCCTGCACCAGCAGGCCGACAGCTGGCGCCAGGCCGAGATCCAGCGCGCGCGCAAGCTGATCGCCAAGGGCGAGGACATCGACAGCGTGCTGGACGCGCTGGCGCGCGGACTGACGCAGAAGATGCTGCACGGCGCGATGGCCGAACTCAACGGCAGCGATGGCGAGCAGCGCCTGCAGATGGCGCAGACCGTGTCGCGGCTGTTCCTGCGCGGCGGCGCGAAGACATCAGGCGCCCGCCCGGACGCGCTCGGCGAAGAAGCGGACTCGTAGCGGCGCGTTCCGCACGCGAGCGGCCGGCACCGGCTGCTCTTCGGCATACCGAGCCGTACTACTCCCGGTCCGCCGACCGGTCGTCCCTCTGCCTCTTCGCCCTCCGCGCCCTCCGCGCCCATTCCCCATGAAAGACGTCCTGCGCCAGAAGTTCGACCGCCTCGGCTACCGTCTGGCGGAGCTCGACAGCACGCTTGCCGACGGCAGCGTCGCCGCCGACATGAAGCGCTACCGCGCGTTGACGCGCGAGCAGTCGGAGGTGTCATCGCTGGTCGAGCGCTACCGTCGCTACGTCCAGCGCGAGCGGGACCTCGTCGCCGCGCGCGAGCTGCTCGACAGCGGCGATGCCGACATGATCGAGATGGCGCGGGAGGAGATCGCCGGCGCCGAGGCCGATCTGGCGCAGCTCGACCAGGAACTGCAGCTCGCGCTCATCCCCCGCGATCCGGACGACGATCGGCCCGCGTTCCTCGAGATCCGCGCCGGCGCGGGCGGTGACGAATCGGCGCTCTTCGCCGGCGATCTGACCCGCATGTACACCCGCTTCGCCGAAGGACGCGGCTGGCGTTGCGAGGTGCTGTCGGCGAGCGAATCGGACCTGGGCGGCTACAAGGAAATCGTCCTGCGCCTGGACGGCGACGGCGTGTACGGGCAGATGAAGTTCGAGTCCGGCGGCCATCGCGTGCAGCGCGTGCCCGCCACCGAGTCGCAGGGCCGCATCCACACCAGCGCCTGCACGGTCGCGGTGATGGCCGAGCCCGACGAGGCCGAGGAGATCCAGCTGAACCCCGCCGAGCTGCGCATCGACACCTTCCGCGCGAGCGGCGCGGGCGGGCAGCACGTCAACAAGACCGACAGCGCGATCCGGATCACGCACTTGCCGACCGGCCTGGTCGCCGAGTGCCAGGACGACCGCAGCCAGCACCGCAACAAGGCCAAGGCGATGGCGGTGCTCGCCGCGCGGCTGCGCGACAAGGACCGCAACGAGCGCGCCGCCAAGGAGGCCGCGCAGCGCAAGAGCCTCGTGGGCACCGGCGATCGCAGCGACCGCATCCGCACCTACAACTTCCCCCAGGGACGACTGACCGATCACCGGATCAACCTGACGCTCTACAAGCTCGGCGCGATCATGGACGGCGATCTCGCCGACGTGCTGCAGGGGCTTCAACAAGCGCAGGCCGCGGAGCAGCTCGCGGCCCTGGAAGGCAGCCAGGGATGAGCGCCGCCGATGGGGCCTTGACGATCGTCGGAGCAGAACGTGCCGCCATCGCCGCCGGCCTGCCGCGCGCCGAAGCGCTGTACCTCCTGCAGGCCCTGCTCGGCGTCTCGCGGGCATGGCTGATCGCGCACGACACCGATCCGCTCGATGCGCGCCAGCAGGAGCGCTTCCAGGACTGGCTTGCCCGCCGGCTCGACGGCGTGCCGCTGGCCTACCTGAGCGGGGAGAAGGAGTTCTTCGGCCTGACGCTGCTCGTCACGCCGGACACGCTGATCCCGCGACCGGACACCGAAGTGCTGGTGGAATGGGCGCTCGAACGACTCGCGGGACTGTCCGCGCCCCGGGTCGTCGATCTGGGCACCGGCACCGGCGCGATCGCGCTGTCGATCAAGTCGCGGCGTCCCGATGCCGACGTCCGGATGGTCGACGCGAGCGCCGGCGCCTTGTCCGTCGCCCAGGACAACGCCCGCCGGCTGGGTCTGTCGGTCGAGGCGCACCTCGGCGACTGGTACGAGCCGCTGTCGGGTCAATCGGCATTCGACCTGATCCTGAGTAACCCGCCGTACGTTGCGGGCGACGATCACCACCTCGACGCGCTGCGGCATGAGCCCCGGATGGCGCTGACGCCGGAAGGCGACGGACTGGCCGACCTGCGCGAGCTGGTGGACGGCGCGCCGGCCCGGCTGCGCCCGGATGGATGGCTGCTCCTCGAACATGGGTATGACCAGGCCGAAGCGGTGGCCGATCTGCTGAGCGCACGCGGCTTCGTCGACGTCGAGAACCGCCGCGATCTGGGCGGCCAACCCCGCGCCAGCGGCGGCCGCTGGCCGGCGTAAGGAATGTGGCGGCCGGCACAGGAATGTGGCGCGCCTCACAGACTGTTTCCACACTGCGAGAAACCGCGCCGGGAATCCGCAACAGTGCCTGGAATCCCCCTCAACTCGATCTGGCGCGGTAACCAACCCGGGCGTAGCATGGTCTGACTTGGTGCCCGTTTTGATCCATCTTGAAACGGGTTTGTCGTCACGGGTTATCGTCATTCTCGGAGACCTGTCATGAGCGCCGCCCCCTTGCTCCTGCGCCTTGCCGTGGTCCTGGCCGGCAGTGTCTGCATGGCCGGCGCCGCGTGGGCCCAACAGGGCCTGCAACTGAAACCGGACCGCCAGGCGTTCACGAAGTGGCAAGGCCGGCTGCAGATGAGCCAGAGCCAGGACATCGACGGTCTCTCCTTCGACGCCCGCAACGGCAGCCGCCTGCTCAGCGCCAACCTGCTGGCGGACTATTACCTCACCGGATCGGGCCTGGGCGCCGGCACGCGCGGCGGCCTGCGGGCCACCGGCGGCCTGATGCTGGGCCCGATGTCGCTGCTGCAGAGCAGTTCCGGCCTGGCGCTGGGCCAGGGCGCGGCGGTGTCGCCGTCGCTGTCGGCCGGTCGCCGCAGCCTCAGCCTGCTCACCGGCCCGGAGCGCGAGCCCAACCTGTCGCTGTCCTACGTCGGCGTCGGCTACACCAGCTACTCCTTGCGCGGCGGCTGGGGCTTCAGTGCCGATGTCGGCGTGGTCGGCGGCGGTGCCTCCGGCCTGCGACTGGGCAACAGTGCGCCGCAGGCCGAGCTGTCGCAGGACCTGCGCTACAAGCCGGTCGTCCAGTTCGGCGTCAGCTACAGCTTCTGATCCTCCGAGCGCCGGGCGCCAGGGCCACCGTTCCGACGGTTTGAGCCCAGCCCAGCGCGGGCTTGCGCGCTGCTTGATAATCCTCGGATCGCGCACCTCCGCACGGACCCACCTCGGTGGCCCCCGGAACGGATCCTGCCGCGCAACGCACACGCCTTCCCGCATCAGCTTTCAGAGGATTTCCGCCATGAGCGACGTTCAGCAACGCATCGACGACCTGGTCAAGGGCAACCGCATCGTGCTCTTCATGAAGGGCACCGCGCAGTTCCCGATGTGCGGCTTCTCCGGCCGCGCGATCCAGATCCTGAAGGCCAGCGGCGCCAGCGAGCTGAAGACCTTCAACGTGCTCGAGGACGAAAGCGTCCGCCAGGGCATCAAGGACTACGCCAACTGGCCCACGATCCCGCAGCTCTACGTCGACGGTGAGTTCGTCGGCGGCTCCGACATCATGATGGAGATGTACGAGAGCGGCGAGCTGCAGCAGCTGCTGGCCAAGGCCTGATGAGCGCTGCGGCGGCACCGAGGCCGCGCCTGATCGTCGGCATCACCGGCGCGACGGGCGCCGCCTACGGGCTGCAGCTGCTGCGCCGGGCGCGCGCGATCGGCGCGGAGACCCACCTGGTCCTCAGCCCCGCCGGCGTGCTCAACGCCCACCATGAACTGGGGCTCGCGCGCGACGCGCTGGAGCGCGAGGCGGACTTCGCCTACGCACCCGGCGACATCGGCGCCTGCGTCGCCAGCGGCAGCTTTCCGACCGCGGCGATGGTCATCGCGCCCTGCTCGATGCGCACGCTGGCCGCGGTCGCGCATGGGCTCTCGGACAACCTCATGACGCGCGCCGCCGACGTGACGCTCAAGGAGCGCCGGCGCCTGATCCTGATGGTCCGCGAGACGCCGTTCAACCTCGCTCACCTGCGCAACATGACCGCGGTGACGGAGATGGGCGGCATCATCTTCCCGCCGCTGCCGGCGCTGTACCTGAAGCCAAGCTCCATCGAGGAGATGGTCGCCGAGACCGTCGAGCGCGTGCTCGAACTGGCGCAACTGCCGGGCGCCTCGCCGCAGGCGTGGCTGGGGCTGCGGCCTCAGGCCTGACCCGGCATCAACCAGCCCTTGCGGGCGCCCATCACCATGTTCGGATACTCCGCGCGCCCGCGGCTGCCGTTGTAGCGGCCCAGCGCGAGGAAGAGGTCGCCCTTCTCGCGGTCCAGGTAGTGCCGCAGGATCACGCAGCCGAAGCGCAGGTTGGTCTGCATGTGGAACAGCCGGGACACCTGCCCGTCGCCGATCGAGCGCATCCAGAACGGCATCACCTGCATGTAGCCGCGTGCGCCCGCGACGCTGATCGCGTACTTCTTGAAGCCGCTCTCCACCTGCACCAGCCCCAGCACCAGCGCCGTCTCGAGGCCGGCACGGGCGCTCTCGTACCAGAGGGTCTCGAGGAACTCGATCCGCGTCTGGGTCTCGCTTTTCTTGCGCTTCATGCGCTCGCTCATCTCGCCGAGCCAGCGCAGGTAGGCCAGGCGCGGCTCGATCGACTCGAAGCGCGGCTTGGGTGGCGCATCCGAGGCGATCGCGGCCGACATCGCGGAGCGGACCGCATCCGCCAGCGGCTCCTCCACCTGGGCGCCGGCGAACGCCGGGCGCGGCAGACAGGTCGCGGCGCCGGCGAGCAGCAGCGCGCGGCGCGAGGTCGGAGCAATCGTCTTGAAGCCAGAGTCAGTCACGGGAACGGCGGAGGTCAGGGGGCGTCGGAAATCGATCGACAAGCGCGTGGGGCGCGGCGCGGCAGCATAACGGCGCGCGCCGCCGCCGTCAGCGGGAGAGCCAGCGTTCCAGCGGCAAAGGTCGCGGACCGCGCACGCGCGCGAGCACGAGGCCGGCGGTCCAGTAGGCGAGCGCCAAGCCGGTTGCCACCACCGTGCCCGGCTGCCATGCGAGCCCCGCACCGCTGAACAGCGCGAAGCTCAGGACCGAACTGGAAAGATACAGCGTGAGTGTGTGCCGCCCCAGCGGCGCGAGCGCGTTCAGCAGCCGCGGATCGCTGCGCATGCGCAGCACCAGCGCGGGCACGACGGCGCTCAGCAGCAGCAGGGTCGGATAGAGATAGAAGATCGCATAACGGCTGGTGACGTAGCTGTCACCGTCGCGCAAGCCGGGCCAGAGCAGCGAGGCGAAGGCGATGTTCACCGCCACCGCCGGCCACAGCGCACGACGGGACCAGCGTCGCAACGCAGGCTCCCAGCGCGGGTGCGAAAAGAGCCGCAGGCGCGCGGCCATCAGCCCGGCAGTCATCAGCAGCAGCGGCGTAGGCAAGCCCAGCGTGGCGAAAGCGATGGTCGATGCGAGGAAGTGACCTGCATTGCGCAAGGTCCAGTCTCCCCACGTCGCCGGCGCCGACAGCGATATCGACGGCTCGCCCGACAGCGGCATGCTCGCCATCGCGACGGTCAGTGCAATCACCGCGAGTTCCAACCCGATCAGCACCCGCAAGCGGACTTTCAGCATCGCCATCGAATGCCCGGCCCAGATCGCCAGGATCGATCCGGCGACGGCGTAGAGCGTCAGGATGTCGCCCATATAGAGCAAGGTGCCATGCAGCAGGCCGAGCGTCAGCAGCTTGGCGAGGCGGCGTCGGCGCTTGCCCAGGGCCTCCTCGCCCCGCGACTGGGACAGGCACTGGCTGTAGCCGAACAGGAAAGCGAGCAGCGAGATGCCCTTGCCCGCGATGAGCGCGTGCAAGCACCAGGACAGGGTCTGGGCGACGAGGCTGTCCGCGGGCGAAGGCGGGCTCAGCGGCCCGGCATCCGGCAAGGCGGGGTAGCCGACCCAGTTGACGGCGATCACCGGGAACAGGGCCAGCGCGCGCAGCGCGTCCACCGCCGCGACACGCTGCGGCGGACGAGCCGGACTCACGCGAGTCGTTGCTTCAGATGCGCGACGACGTCGGCCAGCGCCAGCTTGGTGGCGGCGGCATCTCGGCGGCCTTGGTATTCAACCTGGCCTTCCTTGAGGCCGCGATCGGAGATCACCACGCGATGCGGCACGCCGACCAGTTCCCAGTCCGCGAACATCGCGCCGGGACGTTCGCCGCGGTCGTCCAGCAGCACGTCGATGCCGAGGTCGAGCAGTTCCTCATGCAGCTGGGTCGCGGCGGCCTTCACCTCGTCGCTGCGGTCCATGCCGATCGGGCACACCACCACGGTGAACGGCGCGATCGCGTCGGGCCAGACGATGCCGCGCTCGTCATGGTTCTGCTCGATCGCCGCGCCCAGGATGCGGGTCACGCCGATGCCGTAGCAACCCATCTCCATCAGCTGGGGCTTGCCGGTCTCGTCGAGGTAGGACGCATTCATCGCGGCCGAGTACTTCGTGCCGAGGTAGAACACGTGGCCGACCTCGATGCCGCGCTGGATCGCCAGCACGCCCTTGCCGTCCGGCGAGGGATCGCCTTCGACGACGTTGCGGATGTCGGCGACCAGATCGGGCTCGGGCAGGTCACGACCCCAGTTCGCACCGGTGAAGTGGAAGTCGGCCTCGTTGGCGCCGCAGACGAAGTCCGACATGTTGGCGACGGTCCGGTCGGCGATGACCTTCAGCGGCTGCTTCAGGCCGATCGGGCCCAGATACCCAGGCTTGCAGCCGAAGTGCGTGTCGATCTCCGCGGCGGTCGCGAAGCGGAAGCCGCCCTTCAGGCCCTCGAGCTTGCCGGCCTTCACTTCGTTCAGGTCGTGGTCGCCGCGGACCAGCAGCAGCCAGACCTGCGACTTGACGATGTTGCCTTCGTCGTCGAGCTCGTCGGTCGCCAGCACCAGCGACTTCACCGTCTGCGTCAGCGGCAGCTTCAGCAGGTCGGCAACATCGGCGCAGGTGGCCTTGCCGGGCGTGGGCGTCTTCGTCAGCGGCTGCGTCGCGGCACCGCGCGTGGCGATGAGCGACAGCGCCTCGGCCAGTTCGATGTTGGCCGCGTAGTCGCTGGTCGGGCAATAGATGATCGCGTCCTCGCCGGTCTCGGCGATGACCTGGAATTCATGCGAGCGGTCGCCGCCGATCGCGCCGGTGTCCGCCGCCACCGCGCGGTACTGCAGGCCCAGCCGATCGAAGATCCGGCCGTAGGCTGCGTACATGGCGTCATAGCTGCGGCCGGCCGCTTCCTTGTCGCGGTCGAACGAGTACGCATCCTTCATCGTGAACTCGCGGCCGCGCATGATCCCGAAGCGGGGCCGGCGTTCGTCGCGGAACTTCGTCTGGATGTGATAGAAATTCTTCGGCAGCTGCTTGTAGCTGCGCAGCTCCTGGCGCGCGATGTCGGTGATGACCTCTTCCGACGTCGGCTGGATGATGAAGTCGCGCCCGTGGCGGTCCTTCACGCGCAGCAGTTCCGGACCCATCTTGTCGAAGCGGCCCGTCTCCTGCCACAGCTCGGCCGGCTGCACGACCGGCATCAGCAGCTCGACGGCGCCGGCGCGGTTCATCTCGCCGCGGATGATGTGCTCGACCTTGCGGATCACGCGCAGGCCCATCGGCATGTAGTTGTAGATGCCGGCGCCCAGGCGCTTGATCATGCCGGCCCGCATCATCAGTTTGTGGCTGACGATTTCCGCATCGGCGGGCGCTTCCTTGAGCGTGGAGATGAAGAACTGGGAGGCTTTCATGGGCGCAGAAAATAAAAGTCCGCGGTCAGCCGGGCCGCCGCGGAAAAAACCGTGAATCACCGAGGGTTAGCGATGATCGCGCCGGGTCGCAGCCCCGGTGCAATAATCAATCCAACGAATGATTTGAAGGTTGATTATGCTCGACCGTGAAGGCTTCCGGCCCAACGTCGGCATCATCCTGCTCAACCACAAGAACGAGGTGTTCTGGGGCAAGCGCATACGCACCCATTCTTGGCAGTTCCCCCAAGGGGGCATCAAGCATGGAGAGACGCCCGAGCAGGCGATGTTCAGGGAGCTGCATGAGGAAGTTGGCCTCACTGCGGACCACGTGCGCATCATCGCGCGCACGCGGGACTGGCTCCGTTATGAAGTGCCGGACCACTTCATCCGGCGCGACGCGCGCGGGCACTACCGCGGGCAGAAACAGATCTGGTTCCTGCTCCAGATGATGGGTCGCGACAGCGACATGAACCTGCGCGCCACCGACCATCCCGAGTTCGACGCCTGGCGTTGGAACGAGTACTGGGTGCCGCTGGAAGCCGTGATCGAATTCAAGCGCGGCGTGTATCAGATGGCGTTGACGGAACTCGCGCGTTTCCTGCCGCGCTTGAATCATCACAACCGCTATCTGCGCGCCGGCATGCGACCGCCGCCGCGGGGCGACCGTCATGGCGGACACGGCGAGCACGGTGATCATCACGGCGACCAGGACCACCACCGGCAGGAGCGTTTCGATCATCGGCCCCACGACCCTGACGGCCCGGCGCATGCGGAGGCCACGCATCAGGAGTCGCACGACGGTCGCGAGGTCGCACCGCCGGGTGCCGCCCACGGCGGCCCGGTGGAACCTCCGAAGGACTGAACGCTCGCTGCTGGCGATGTGGACATGACAAAGGCGCCCGTGGGCGCCTTTGTCTTTGCTGGGCGCGCTTCAGCGCCGCATCTCTGGATGCCTCAACGCAGCACGAGGTTGTCGCGGTGGATCAACTCCGGTTCGGCCGCATAACCCAGCACCCGTTCGATGTCGAACGATGGCTTGCGCGCGATCAGCCGGGCCTCGGCGCTGCCATAGTTGGTCAGGCCGCGCGCGAGCTCTTTCCCGCCCAGGTCGACGATGGCGATGACGTCGCCGCGATGGAACTCGCCCGACACCTCCTGCACGCCGATCGGCAGGAGGCTCTTGCCTTCCTCCCGCAGCTTGATCGCCGCGCCCGCATCGACGATGACCTTCCCGCGCAACTGCAGGTGATCGACCATCCACTGCTTGCGCGCCGCGAGTTTCGCGGTCGAGGCCATCAGCGCCGTGCCGATCGCCTCGCCGGCGGCCAGGCGCAACAGCACGTCGGGCTCGCGACCCCAGGCGATCACGGTGTTGGCGCCGCTGCTGGCCGCGCGCTTGGCGGCCAGGATCTTGGTGATCATCCCGCCGCGCCCGATGCTGGAGCCGGCGCCGCCGGCCATCTCCTCGAGCTCGGGCTTGCCGGCCGTCGCGCGATCGATGAATCGCGCGTTCGGGTCCTTGCGCGGATCGGCCGAGTACAAGCCCTTCTGGTCGGTGAGGATCACGAGCGCATCAGCCTCGACCAGATTGGCGACCAGCGCGCCGAGCGTGTCGTTGTCGCCGAACTTGATCTCGTCGTTGACGACGGTGTCGTTCTCATTGATCACGGGCACCACGCGATGCTGCAGCAACGCCAGCAGGGTCGAGCGCGCATTCAGGTAGCGCTCGCGGTCGGCCAGGTCGACATGCGTCAGCAGCACCTGCGCGCTGGTCAGACCCTGCTCACGCAGCTTGGTCTCGTACATCTGCGCCAAGCCCATCTGGCCCACGGCCGCCGCGGCCTGCAGCTCGTGCAGCTCCTTCGGACGGCTTGCCCAACCCAGTCGCTTCATGCCCTCGGCGATCGCGCCGCTGGACACCATCACGACCTCGCGACCCTCGCGCGCCAGCTCCGCCAACTGACGGCACCAGTTGCCGATCGCCTCGGCATCGACGCCACGGCCCTCGTTGGTCACCAGACTCGAACCGACCTTCACGACGATGCGTCGCGCGTCCTTGAGGACGCCGTTCAGTTCGCCGCCCAGGTTGCCGGTCGGTTGGCCAGTGAGATTGCCGTTGCTCATGCGCGAAGGATCAGGGAACGGTGAGGCCGGAGCCGGAAGTCAGGGCAGCGGATCGAAGCGCGGATCGCGCTCGGGCGGCTTTTCCGCCTTGTCGGCCTTGTCTGCTTTCGCGGCCTTGACCGCCTTGGCCTTTGTGGCGCGCGTCTTGCGCGTTTCCTGGAAGGCCTTCGGAGGATCGATCGTCGGCGCGTCGAAGCGCGCGTCCGGGTCTTCCACCGGCGGCGACTGGATCGCCGCCACGTGGTCGTAGATGGCGCGGATCAGCGGCTCGCAGCCTTCGCGCGTCAGCGCGGAGATCTCGAACACCGGGCCCTTCCACTTGTAGCGCTTGACGAAGTCCTTCACGCGGGCGGCGCGCTCTTCCACCGGCACCATGTCCAGCTTGTTCAGCACCAGCCAGCGCGGCTTCTCATACAGCGCCTCGTCGTACTTCTTCAGTTCCTTGACGATGGCCTTGGCCTCGGCGACCGGGTCGACGTCCGGATTGAACGGCGCCAGATCCACCACATGCAGCAGCACGCGCGTGCGCTGCAGGTGGCGCAGGAACTGGTGGCCCAGACCGGCGCCTTCAGCGGCACCTTCGATCAGGCCCGGGATGTCGGCGATGACGAAGCTCTTCTCCGGCCCCACGCGCACCACACCCAGGTTCGGATACAGCGTCGTGAACGGGTAGTCGGCGATCTTCGGGCGCGCATTCGATACGGCGGCGATCAGCGTCGACTTGCCGGCGTTGGGCTGACCGAGCAGGCCGACGTCGGCCAGCACGCGCAACTCCATCTTGATCTTCTTGATCTCGCCGGGCCAGCCGGGCGTCTTCTGACGCGGGGCGCGGTTCGTCGAGGTCTTGAAATGCAGGTTGCCGAAGCCGCCATCGCCGCCCTTGGCCAGCAGCACCGGCACATCGGGGTCGAGCAGCTCGGCGATGATCTCGTCGGTCTCCAGGTCGCGGACGATGGTGCCGACCGGCACCTTCAGCGTAATGTCGTCAGCGGCGGCGCCGAACTGGTCCGAGCCGCGGCCCGCTTCGCCGTTGCGCGCCTCGTGGCGGCGCGCGTAGCGGTAGTCGATCAGCGTGTTGAGGTTGCGGTCGGCCATCGCGAAGACGCTGCCACCCTTGCCGCCGTCGCCCCCGTCCGGGCCGCCGAACGGAATGAATTTCTCGCGCCGGAAGCTGGCGCAGCCCGCCCCGCCGTTGCCGGCGGCGATATCGATGGTGGCTTCGTCAACGAACTTCATGGATGGCCTTCAGTCCCGGAGCGGGGCTATCGTAATTCACGCCCCCACGCTCCCGCGCGAGGCCATGCTTTGAATCGATGCGAGTCAGGTTTCGCCGGACTCACGGTCGGCGCGGTGCCCGACGGGATCGGGCCCCGAAAAAACAAAGCCCCGGACGAGGCCGGGGCTCTGGGTCCGCCGAACGCGGGAGACCCAGGTCTCCCGCGTCGCGGCGTCAGGACATCAAGTCGCTCAGATCGCCGTGACGACGACCGTGGAGCGGCTGTTTTCGCCCTTGACGGTGAAGGACACCGTGCCGTCGATCAGCGCGAACAGCGTGTGGTCCTTGCCCATGCCCACGTTGGTGCCCGCGTGGAACTTCGTGCCGCGTTGGCGGACGATGATCGAGCCAGCCGAGATGGTCTGGCCGCCGTACACCTTGACGCCAAGCATCTTCGGCTTCGAGTCGCGGCCATTTCGTGTTGAGCCGCCGCCCTTTTTCTGTGCCATGGATTACTCCTTGATCAGATTACGAGAGAGTCAAAGATCAGCCGTTGACCGCGCTGATTTCCAGCTCGGTGAACGTCTGGCGATGGCCTTGGCTCTTCTTGTAGTGCTTGCGACGACGCAGCTTGAAGATGCGCACCTTGTCATGCTTGCCATGCGCCACCACGGTGGCCTTGACGCTTGCACCCGCAACCAAGGGAGTCCCGATCTTCAGGTCCGCGCCGTTTCCGACGGCCAGCACCTGGTCAATCACGATCTCTTGGCCAACGTCCGCAGCAATCTGTTCTACCTTGATCTTTTCGCCAGCAGCAACTTTGTATTGCTTGCCGCCGGTTTTTATGACCGCGTACATATCAGCCCTTTCACATGAGAGCGGCTCGTCGGCACCCCGAAACAACCGGAAGCGTCCATCGACCGCCCAAGAAAAAACACCGCACAAAGATGCGGAGCCCAAGAATGTAGCACAGACCCTGGCATCGATGCAAACCCTGATCCGTCGCGAAGCCCGTAGCCACCGGCCTTGGGAGGCGCCGAAGCGACATCGGGCAGGCATTCGCGACGCGCCGGAGTGACTTTGGCGGCGCGCCCGTGCGAGGGCGCGGACGTCACGGACAGACCTGGCCCCGCGCCTTCCTATAATCCGCGCTTCCCCTCACAGTGAGTCCAGAGTGCAGCCCATTGCCTCTACCCCAGTTGCCGAGGTCCTCGAGGCGCTGAATGCGCAGATGAACGAAGTCGATGCCGTGATCGCGCAACGGCTTCGCTCGGACGTCGCCCTGATCAACCAGATCTCCGCATACATCGTCCACGCAGGTGGCAAGCGGATGCGGCCCAAGCTGGTGCTGATGTTCGCCAACGCGCTGGATGCGGACTCCCCCGCCAGCCGGGAACTCGCGGCGGTCGTGGAGTTCATCCACACCGCCACGCTGCTGCATGACGACGTCGTCGACGAGTCCGCGTTGCGACGCGGCAAGCAGACCGCCAACGCGCTGTTCGGCAACGCGGCGAGCGTGCTGGTCGGCGACTTCCTCTACTCGCGCGCCTTCCAGATGATGGTCTCGGTGAACCGCATGCGCGTGCTGGAAGTGCTGGCGGACGCGACCAACGTGATCGCCGAAGGCGAGGTCCTGCAGTTGATGAACATGCACGACCCGGACGTCGCGGTGGACAGCTACCTGCGCGTCATCCGCTACAAGACCGCCAAGCTGTTCGAGGCCAGCGCACGTCTGGGCGCGGTGCTGGCCGATGCCCCACCGGCGCTGGAGGAAGCGTGCGCAGGTTACGGCCGCGCATTGGGCACGGCCTTCCAGTTGATCGACGACACGCTGGACTACGAGGGCACCAGCGAATCGCTGGGCAAGAACGTCGGCGACGACCTGCGCGAGGGCAAGCCCACGTTGCCGCTGCTGATCGCGATGGAGCGCGGCACCGAGGACGACCGGGCACTCATCCGCCATGCCATCGAGCATGGGGAGGTGGAGCGCCTGCAGGACATCGTCGCCATCGTGCGCCGCACCGGCGCGCTGGAGGCGACACGCGAAGCGGCCCGCGCGGAGGTCGCACAGGCCAGACAACATTTGTCGGCGCTGCCTCTTTCCAAGTGGAAAGAAAGCCTGCTAGAATTTGCGGCTCAGTCGGTGGAGAGAAGTTCTTGAACAGACGTTCTTGAAAGCCTCTTGATCGAGTGACCAAAACGGGGTGTAGCTTAGCCTGGTAGAGCGCTACGTTCGGGACGTAGAGGCCGGAGGTTCGAATCCTCTCACCCCGACCAGGACATCGATGACGCCGCGGATCGCAAGATTCGCGGCGTTTTTCTTTGCGCGCGCCAAAACCAAAACGCTTGGCACGTGCCGGCGTACCGTGAAGAGGCGCGCCGCCCCACACCTGGGGGTCAGGCCTTGCGGGGGCGCTCGAGTGCCCACGGAAGGTCTCGCACATTTCGCGCTCAATTTCCAGTGACCAAGGCCGAAATTGCACGAAGCGTCTGACTTCAGTGAAAGCCAGGACAGCCCCTGCCGCCGCCCCTCCGTTCATGGGGGTAAAGTGAGGGGCTGTTCCGGCGCGTGCGCCGGCATCCGGCAAGACCCTACCCGATGGCGATATCCGTGGACACCACACTGGCCGAACCTCCCCAGTCCGCCTTGTCAGGCGTTGCCCGTGTGCTCGTGCACGCCGGCAAGCTCAAGCCGCAGGCTGCCGAGGACCTGGTCAAGCTGGCCCGCGAAAAGAAGACCAGCTTCGTCAACGCGGTGATGGCCTCGGGCACCGTGTCGCCAGCGGACCTGGCACACACGCTGTCGCATGCGCTCGCCCTGCCGCTGCTGGACCTGAACTCGGTCGACGGCCACAAGCTGCCGCAGAACATCATCGACGCCAAGCTGGCGGCGCAGTACCAGGTCGTGGTACTGGCGCGCCGGGGCAACCGCCTGTTCATCGGCGGGGCCGACCCGACCGAGCAGGAGGTCGTCGAGCGCATCAAGTTCGCGACCCAGTTGACGCCCGAATGGATCATCGTCGAGCACGACAAGCTCGCGAAGCTGCTGGGGATCACCGCCGCGTCGACAGCGGAGGCGCTGGAGGCCATCGCCGGCGAAGACTTCGACTTCGACATCGCCGAGGACGACGCCCCGCCCCCGGAGGAGTCGCAGGAGATCACCGACGTCGAGGATGCGCCCGTCGTGCGCTTCCTGCAGAAGATGCTGGTGGACGCGATCAACATGCGCGCGTCGGACCTGCATTTCGAGCCCTTCGAATACCACTACCGCGTCCGATTCCGGGTGGACGGCGAGTTGCGCGAGATCACCCAGCCGCCGATCGCGATCAAGGACAAGCTCTCGTCGCGGATCAAGGTGATCTCGCGGATGGACATCTCCGAACGCCGCGTCCCGCAGGACGGTCGGATGAAGTTGAAGTTCGGCTCCAAGGCGATCGACTTCCGGGTCTCGACGCTGCCCACGCTGTTCGGCGAAAAGATCGTGATCCGGATCCTGGACCCCTCCTCGGCCAAGCTCGGTATCGAGGCCCTGGGCTACGAGAAGATCGAGAAGGAGCGCCTGCTCCATTGCATCCAGCGACCCTACGGGATGATCCTGGTCACCGGTCCGACGGGCTCGGGCAAGACGGTGTCGCTGTACACCTGCCTGAACATCCTGAACGTGCCGGGCACCAACATCTCGACCGTCGAGGATCCGGCCGAAATCAACCTGCCCGGCATCAACCAGGTCAACGTCAACGACAAGGCCGGCCTGACCTTCTCCGCGGCACTGAAGGCCTTCCTGCGCCAGGATCCCGACATCATCATGGTCGGTGAGATCCGGGACCTGGAGACGGCGGACATCGCCATCAAGGCCGCCCAGACCGGCCACATGGTGATGTCGACGTTGCACACCAACGACGCACCGACCACCTTGACCCGGCTGTTGAACATGGGCGTCGCACCGTTCAACATCGCCTCGAGCGTGCTGCTGATCACCGCGCAGCGGCTGGCGCGCCGGCTGTGCGAGAACTGCAAGGCACCGGCCGAATATCCGCGCGAAGCGCTGCTGCGCGCCGGTTTCCTCGAGTCCGATCTCGACGGCAGCTGGAAGCCGTACCGGGCTGTCGGCTGCTCGAATTGCAACAATGGTTATCGTGGACGCGTCGGCCTTTACCAAGTGATGCCCATCACGGAGCCGATCCAGCGGATCATCCTGTCCGAGGGAACGGCCGTGGACATTGCCCACCAGGCCCGCGCGGATGGCGTGCGGGACCTGCGGCAGTCCGGGCTGGTCAAGGTCCGGGCGGGCGTCACGACACTGGAAGAGGTGCTGGCGGCCACCAACGAATGACATCGGAAAGCATGACGCGGCGTCCTCGGGCGCCGCGTTCGCGTGTCCGGCTTCAGGTCACCAGGATCGTTCGAACGAGTCAAAGATTGGGAGCGCCACTCGTCTGGCGCGACGGCAGGAGGTGATATGGCGACGACCACCGCAAGCGCCAAGGGCGCGGCCAAGGGCATCAAGGAATTCGTCTTCGAATGGGAAGGCAAGGACCGCAACGGCAAGATCGTTCGCGGAGAGATGCGGGCCGGCGGCGAAGCCGTCATCAGCGCGTCGCTGCGGCGCCAGGGCATCCTGGTCAGCAAGATCAAGAAGCGTCGCAGCTCCGGTGGCAGGTCCATCAAGCAGAAGGACATCTCGGTGTTCATGCGCCAGTTGGCGACCATGATGCGTGCGGGCGTCCCGCTGCTGCAGTCCTTCGACATCGTCGCGCGCGGCAGTCCGAACCCGCGCCTGACCAAACTGCTGACCGACATCCGCCAGGACGTCGAGACCGGCACGTCCCTGTCCGCCGCCTTCCGCAAGCATCCGCTCTACTTCGACACGCTGTACTGCAACCTCGTGGAAGCCGGCGAGCAGGGCGGCATCCTGGAAGCGCTGCTGGATCGCTTGGCGATCTACCAGGAAAAGACCGTGGCCCTGAAGGGCAAGATCAAGTCTGCACTGACCTACCCGATCGCCGTGCTGATCGTCGCCTTCGTCGTGACGGCGGTGATCATGATCTTCGTGATCCCGGCCTTCAAGGACGTGTTCAAGTCCTTCGGCGCCGATCTGCCCGCGCCGACGCTCTTCGTGATGGCGATGTCGGAGATCTTCGTCGCCTACTGGTGGCTGATCTTCGGCGTCATCGGCGGCGGCCTGTACTTCTTCTTCCAGAGTTGGAGGCGCTCCGAGAAGATGCAGAAGTTCATGGATCGTCTCCTGCTGAAGATCCCCATCTTCGGCGACCTGCTCTACAAGTCCGCCGTCGCGCGCTGGACCCGCACGCTGGCGACGATGTTTGCCGCCGGCGTGCCGCTGGTGGAAGCGCTGGACTCGGTCGGCGGCACCTCGGGCAATGCCGTCTACGCCCAGGCCACCGAGCAGATCCAGCGCGACGTGGCCGCAGGCTCGGCGCTCACCACCTCGATGACACAGACCGAGGTCTTC
>NZ_DASVNZ010000276.1:0-2631 GCF_036486225.1 Roseateles sp.
ACCCCGACGCTGTGCGTCCGTCGTCGCGCGGAGATAGGGACCGGTCAAGGCCTCGCCGTCCGCGCGTGGCAACAGCGTCGCCAGCGTGGACGCCGCGCCGCGTGCGAGGTCCACGCGGCCCAGCAGGTCCGCGCGCCACCACAGCCCGAAGGCCACCTGCGCCCGCACCGACGGCGTCACGGCCGTCGACTCGGCGGCCGCCTTCCATTCGTCCAGCGTGAAGCGCCGCACCAGCACTTCCGCGCCGTCGAAGGCCAGGGCACGTCGCTTCGGGGGCGGGAAGTCGTAGGGATAAGGCACCTCGCCGGCGTTGAAGCGCGACCAGGCGCCGTACTCGCGACTCAGCCAGGGCAATGCGTCGACCGGCGTCACCGCCAGCTTCAGCGCTTGCGCGGCGATCAGGTTGCGCGCCGTCGTCGACGGTCCGCCCGGGGCCGCCGTCAATGCCACCAGCTGGGACCGGGCGCGGTCGAACTCACCGGCTTCGCGCAAGAGGCGGACCTGCTCCAGGCGAACCGTCATCCAACCCGGATGCGACACCGGCACGCGATCGGCGGCCGCCTGGATCGCCTTCCAGGTCGCCGCGTCCTTGACCAGCCTGGCGCCGTCGGCGCAGGCCATCGCCGGAATCAACCACAGCACGCTCTCCGGCTTCGCCTTCCAGCGGGCCGCCTGCGGGGGCACCGCGGGCGCCGGGGTCGCGGTGGAGGACGCACCGCAGGCCTTGAAGGCAAGGATCCAGTCCATCACCGGCAGCGCGTCCACCTGAGGAAGACGCGTGCGCTGCGCGCCGTCCGGACCGCCGTCCAGCCAGTGATCCGCGATCCTGGCCCAGTCCGCGAGCGACTGCGGTGCCGGCGCCTTGTCCAGGACGGCGAGTTCGCGGCTGAGCTGGGCGAAGCGCCGCTCCGGATCGGTCTGCGCGCGGACGAGGTTCAGCAGCTTCTCCGCCGCCTCGCGCTGCACGGGCCAGTCCGCGTGGGAAGCGATCTGCGCGGCCATGGACTGCAGACGATCCATCAGCACCGGGGGCAGGCGTCGCGGACCGCCGGTCCCGTCAGGCTGGCCGGGCGTCGCCAGGGTGGCCTCGCGCACCAGCGTCCGCATCCGCGCAAGCGACGCCCAGGCCTGCCACGGGTGGCCGTTGTCGGCGGCGATCGCGGCGAAGCCGCTCTCGGCAGTCGCCCAGTCGCCGCTGTAGAAGGCGGACGCCGCGCGCTGGTACTGCCGCGCCTGACGCCAGGCGAGTGCCTCGTTCGCCGGCAGGTCCGCCAGCGGCGGTGGCGCGACGGGCGGTGTCTTGGGCGCGGGGAAGGCTTTGGCCGCGAGGTCGGGCGCGCACTGCGCGAAGACGAGGTCCTGGCCGTCGACCCAGGCGCGCAGGCGGGAGGGCGTCGCGTCCGGGCGCTGGCGCAGCCTGGCCAGCGTCTCGACCGCGAAGGCGTAGGCGCCGTCCGGACAGTTCAGGAACTCGACGTAGGAACGCGGGGCGGTCTCCTTCATCGAGCCCGGTCGCCAGCGAGGCGGCTCGGCGACGAGTTCCTTGCGCGCGGCCAGCCAGGCGGCCACCGGCGGATGCCGTTCGGGCTCCCAGGAGGACGGCGCCGAACCCGCGTCACAGCAGGCCTTGTCCAGCCATTCGCCGGCGATCGGCACCAGCGGACGGTGCGCGTCCGCGCTCGCGATCGCGCGCCAGGCCGTGTACAGCATCGGCCGCGAATACGTCGGCAGCACCACGCCCAGTTGGCCCTGCACGTAGCGGTCAAACCGGATCTCGGTGCGGCTCTCCGCGACGAAGTCGTTGGCGCCGTCGAAGCCGCTGGCGCGGGCCGGGCCCGCAGCGGCCGCGCCGGCGAGCAGCAGCGTGATCGTCGTCAGGCGGATCCTGGCGCGGGGGGTCGTGGTCATCGATTCGTCTCCCTCTTCAGCGTGATGACGTTGCAGGCGTTGTCGTGTGGACGGCTGTGGTGGCGCCCGCGGTGGTGCCCGCCGTGGTGCCCGTGTCGGCAGGCCTGGTCGCGGCCGCGGATGCCGTGGCATCACCCCAGATGCGCGTTTCCCATTCGGGCGGCCAACGGGTCGTCTTGCCGCGCGCCAGGTTGAACCAGTACCGCTTCGGCCAGCGCCGCTGCCAGTCGGCCGGCGGCGTGTCCTGCGGCGAAAACCCGGCCGCCTCGTTGCGGCAGCGCGGGTGGAGTTCCGTCGCGCCGGCGGCCAGTTCGCGCTCCCAGCGCATCCGGTCGACGCCGAGCCGGAAGAACATCGGCACGACCTCGTCCGCGACGATCGGATCCATCCAGGCGCTGCTGCGGCATTGCCAGGCGAGCAGCGTCACCGACAGGCGCGTCGTCGTCGGCAGCGCCGCGCGCAGCCGTCTCACCAGCGCGTGATAGCTGTCGCGCTGCGAGGGCACCGCCTCGAAGTCCAACTGGACCCAGCCGCTGGTCGAGCGCCGTGCGGCGGCCAGCACCCGTTGTTCGATCGCGGCCTGCTGGCGCTCGTTGAGCGCCCGGCCCGGCGAGGCGTCGGCACCGCGGCCGTCGTAGAGCTCGCCGGCCGGCACGAGCCGGCGCAGCTGCGGCAGCGGATCCACGTGCACGACCGGCGTCACCGGGCGATCGCCCGGCGGGG
>NZ_DASVNZ010000290.1:0-34093 GCF_036486225.1 Roseateles sp.
CTGGCCGCCGGATACCAGAGCCTGATCGGCGTCACGCACTACCACCCCGAAGAGGAAGAGGCGCTCTTGCGCACCTACCTGATGAACCGCCCCGCCGGCCTGCTGGTCACCGGTTTCGACCGCACCGACGCGTCGCGCGCCCTGCTCCAGGGCAGCGGCGTGCCCTGCGTCCACGTCATGGAGAACCGCGCCGAAGCGGGCCTGCATTCGGTGGGCTTCTCGCAGCAGGCGGCCGGCCACGCGATGACCGCCGAGCTGGTCCGGCGCGGTTACCGGCGGATCGCCTTCGCCGCGGCACAGCTGGATCCGCGCACCTTGCAGCGTGCCGAGGGCTATCGCGCGGCGCTGGGCGCGGCGCACGATCCCGCGCTGGAGTTCATGGATGCGGCGCCGTCGTCGCTGGCGCTGGGCGCGGTGATGTTCGAACGCGTGCTGCGCGAGGCGCCCGACGTCGATGCGATCTTCTTCAACAACGACGATCTGGCTCAAGGCGCCTTGCTTCAGGCATTGCGCCAGGGCGTGAAGGTGCCCGAACGCGTGGCCGTCGTCGGCTTCAACGACCTGACCGGCGGCGACCAGATGCTGCCGCCGCTGAGCAGCGTGCGCACGCCCAGACGCGAGATCGGCCTGGAGGCGGCACGGATGCTGGTGGCGCTCATGCGCAACGAGACGGTGCCCGAGGCTCACATGGACCTGGGTTTCCAGCTGGTGCTGCGGGCGAGCTGCTAGATCGGCTGGAGGGAGACCGGCTGGAACGGAAAGCGCGCGGCTAGACGCGTGGCAGTGCGGGTCGTTCCATCACGAGCAGGCTGGCGCGGGGCGCCCAGAACGCACTGACGCCGACAAGACCGAACGGATGCTGCGTCTCGAGCCGGATCAGCGGCAGGCCCTGCCGCCCACGACCGTCCGTGACCAGCGGCATCAGCACATGTTGGCCGGAGCGCGGCGCCAGATCGACCCAGCCGTTCCCCGCCGGCTTGGCCTTCATGCCGAGCGTCACCGCGATGTCCCATCGCGACCGGGCCGTGGGATTGATCAGCTCGAGGTCGACCATCACCTGGTCCCCGGTGAAGCACGGCAGCGGCGAACCGCAGCGCAGCTCCAGGCCCCTGAGCGTCTGGACACCTTCCCAGAGGCAGCCCAGCGCGCCGATCAGCAGCAGGGCACCGACCGACGTCGAGGCCAGCGAATCCACCGCGACGCCCAACATCAGCAGCGGCATCGCACAGGCAAGCATCGCGAAGAACAGCGGCGTCGGCACGAGGTGGAGGTCGCGCCAACGCAGGACGGTGTGGTCCTGCTCGCCGGCCTTGAAGTCGGCGTCGTTGGCGGCGGATGAAACGGCGCGCGGCACGGCGACGGGCGCCGCATGGGAAGCGCGGGAGGGCCGTTTCAGCGACTGCCGGCACGGCAGCGGGATCGGCGGATTGGGAGGAGCCATGGACACGGGCAGAGGCGGCAGAGCGCGTTGAAAGCGATGCCGCTAATCTGCCCGCCCGTCCCGAAGAGGCCCACTACCTCAACAAGTCATCCGGTTACGTCGACCAACTTATTGTTGCAATCTCAGTCCGCGATTCCAGGCGTCGGCGTGACGGGCATCACAGGCTGCTGGCCGTGGCCTTGATGGTCGCCGTGGTCGGCGGTCGCGTCGGCGTCGGCCGCCGAGAACACCTTGCGGCCACGCACCAGGTACGAATAGATCACCGGCACCACCACCAGCGTCAGGATCGTCGAGGTGATCACGCCGCCGATGATCGCGCGGCCCATGGGCGCCTGGATCTCGCCGCCCTCGTTGAGCGCGATCGCCATCGGCAGCATGCCGAACACCATCGCCGCCGTCGTCATGATGATGGGCCGCATCCGGATCAGGCCCGCCTGCAGCAGCGCCTCGGGCACCGACATGCTCTGGTCCTTGCGCAGGTGGTTGGCGAAGTCGACCAGCAGGATGGCGTTCTTGGTCACCAGGCCCATCAGCATCACCAGGCCGATCATCGAGAAGATGTTCAGCGTCGTCTTCCAGAGCAGCAGCGCGATCATGACGCCGATCAAGGCCAGCGGCAGCGAAGCCATGATCGCGATCGGCTGCACGAAGCTGCCGAACTGGCTGGCCAGCACGATGTAGATGAAGATCAGCGCCAGGCCCATCGCGATCAGCAGGCCGTTGAAGGCTTCCGCCTGCTGCTTGCCGTCGCCGTCGACCATGAAGCTGATGCCCGGAGGCAGCTGCGTCTCCTTGATCAGCTTCTGCACGTCGGCGTTGACGTCGCCGCCCGGGCGGCCCTGCACGCCGGCATACACCGCCTCGCGGCGCTGCAGGTTCTGGCGGCGGATCACCTCGGGGTTGAACACCGGCTCGATGGTCGCGACCTGCTCCAGCGAAATCGGTGAACCGTCCTTGGCGAAGGCCACCGGCAGGTTGCGCATCTGCTCGATGCTCTGGCGTTGCGCCTTGGGCAGGCGCAGCAGCACCTCGACCTGGTTGCCGTCGGGCGTGGTCCAGTAGGTGGCGATGTCGCCGTTGACGTAGGCGCGCAGCGACGAGGCCACCTGCACCGCGTTCAGCCCCAGCTCGCGCACCGCGTTGTCGCGCAGCTTGACCGCGAAGGCCGGCAGGCCGGGCTTGACGGTGGTGTCCACGTCGACGGCGCCCTTGATCTTCTTCACCTTCTCGGCGAAGTCCTTGGCCACCTGCGTCAGCACTTCAGGATCGGAGCCGAGGATGGTCACCCACACCGGCCGGTTGAAACCGACGCTGACCTCGACGCCGGGAATGCGCGCGATCTCACCGCGGATCGCGTCCTCCACCTGCGTCTGGGTGCGCTTGCGCAGCTTGCGATCGACCAGCGCGATGTCCAGGTTGGCCTGGTTGCGGCCGGTCGCCAGACCTTCGCCACTGCTGCCGACCACGGTCGCGACCGTCTTGATCTCCGGGAAGGTCGCGAGGATCTCCTCGACCTGCCGGACCTTGGCCTCGCCGCGCTCCAGGCTGGTCGCTACCGGCATGCGCAGCGTCAGGTGGGTGAAGCCCTGGTCGATCTGCGGCTGGAACTCGCTGCCCACCGCCGGCACCAGCAGGATCGCCAGCACGAAGCTGCCGACGCCCGACCACGCGACGATGCCGCGCGGCGTGATCGTCGCCAGCCGCAGCCGGCGCGGCAACGCCTTCTGACGTTGCCCGTCGGCGCCGAACGGACGGCCGAAGGCCGGCAGCGGGATGCGGAAGCGGCGCGGCGAGAACACCCAGCGCAGCGTCTTCTCGTAGACCGTGTGCAGCACGTCCATGCCGGCGTCGGTGGCGCGGATCAGGTGGCCGATGACCGGCACCTTCTTGACGTAGGTGCTGGGCGGATCGGGCCACACCGACGACAGCATCGGGTCCAGCGTGAAGCTCACGAACAGCGACACCAGCACCGCGACGGCGACGGTGATGCCGAACGGATAGAAGAACTTGCCGACGATGCCGCCCATGAAGGCGACCGGCACGAACACCGCGCAGATCGCGAAGGTGGTGGCCATCACGGCCAGGCCGATCTCGTTGGTGCCGTCCTCGGCCGCGCGGTGGTGGTCCTTGCCCATGCCGACGTGGCGCACGATGTTCTCGCGCACGACGATCGCATCGTCGATCAGCAGCCCGATGCACAGGCTCAGGGCCATCATCGTCATGAAGTTCAGCGTGAAGCCGAAGGCGTAGATCGCGATGAAGCTGGAGATCACCGAGATCGGCAGCGTCAGCCCGGTGATGATGGTCGAGCGCCAGCTGTGCAGGAACAGGAACACGATGGCGATCGTCAGCAGCGCGCCTTCGATCAGCGTGTGGCGCAGGCCGTCGAGCGAGTGCTTCACGAAGTCGCTGTTGACGTAGACCAGGCGCAGTTCCATGTCCTTGGGCAGCGTCTTGCGCAGCTCCTCGATGGCGACCTTCACCGCCTCGCCGGTCTGGACGATGTTGGCGTCCTGCTGCTTGAAGATGTTGAAGGTGACCGCGGGCTGGCCGTTGATGCGGGCGATGGAGTCGAGCTCGCGCTCGCGCTCGCTGAGCGTGCCCAGGTCGCCGAGCGTCAGCGCCAGGTCGCCGCGGCGCGCCACGACGACGTTGACGAACTGCTTCGGATCCTTCACCTTGCCCTCGACGCGCAGCATCGCGTCGTCGTAGCGGTTGGAGATCAGGCCCACCGGCGCGTCCGTGTTGGCCGCGTTCAGCGCGGTCGAGATCTCCGCCGGGGTGATGTTGTAGGCGCGCAGCCGGGTCGGGTCGAGGTCGATGCGGACCTCGCGCACGGCCATGCCGCCGATGTCCACCTTGGCCACGCCCTCGACGCGGCCCAGGCGCTTGGAGACGTTCAGGTCGGCCAGCATCGACAGCTCGCGCAGCGTGCGGTTCGAACTCATCAGCGCAGCCACGATGATGGGCTGCGCGTTCTCGCCCTGGAAGCGCTGCACCATCGGCGGCTTCACTTCGCGCGGGAACTGCGCCTGCGCCATCGCGACGCGGTCGCGGATCTCCTGCATGCCGCGGTTCATGTCGGCATTCAGCGAGAACTCGACCGAGGTCTGCACCCGGCCCTCGAAGCTGCGCGACTGCACCCGCTCCACGCCGGCGATGGTATTGAGCGCCTCCTCCAGCGGCTTGGCCACTTCGCGCTCGACGGCCTCGGGCGAGGCGCCCGGGTACTGGATGTCGATCTGCGCGCCGGGGAAGGTGATGTCGGGCGACTGCTCGACGCCCAGCTTGGAATAGGCGACCAGCCCCAGCACGCACAGCGCGACCATGACCATGGTGGCGAAGACGGGGTTGCGGATCGAGACGCGGGTCATCCACATGGGAAGCTCCTCGGCGGAAGTTGTTGTTGTTCTGCTTGTCGGGCGGCTTGTTGAGCGGCTCAATGAGCGGCTTATTGAGCGGCGCTGCCGCTCGCCGCGGCGCTCGCCACGCTGGCCTTGGGCGCACGGATCTCGGCGCGCTCGCCTTCCTTGAGGTTGTCGAAGCGCGCCCCCAGCACCTGCGACTGCGGCGTCACGCCGGCGAGGATCTCGACGCGGCCCTCACGCGGATCGCGCCGGCCGGTGGTGACGATGCGGCGCACCAGCGTGCCCTTCTCGATCAGCCAGACATGCTCCTGGCCGGACACCGCGCCGATCGCGGTCACCGGCACCGTCAGGCGCGGCTTGTCGTCGGCCAGCTCGACGCGGGCGACCGCGTACTGGCCGGCTCGGAAGCGCTCGCCGGGGTTGTCCAGCGACAGCGTCACGCCGATCGAGCGGGTGCCGGGTTCAGCCGCCGGCGAGATGCGCGCGATGCGGGCGGTCACCGGGTCGTCGAAGCCTTCGATCCGGAGCTGCACCGTCATCCCGGGCGACAGCTTGCTGACCTCATGCATGCCGACCAGGCCGGCGAGTTCCAGCTTGGACAGGTCGACGATGGTCAGCACCGGCTGCTCGGCGGCCACCTTCTCGCCGGGCAGCGTGTGCCGCTTGGAGACGATGCCGTTGATCGGCGAGACCAGCGCGGCCTGGCGCAACAGCACCTCGCTCGTGCCGAGCTGCGCCTTGGCGGACAGCATCTGCCCCTTCGCCGATTCGAGCTGGGCGCGGGAGTTGTCGAGCGCCGTCGGCGCGATGAAGTTCTGCGCCGCCAGGCCCTGGTTGGCCTTGTACTGGCGCTCGGACTGCTCGTACATGGCCTGCATGGCCTCGACGCTGGCGTTGCGCTCGGCGACCTTGTGGCGCAGTTCCTCCAGGTCCAGCTGACCCAGCGACTGGCCGGCGCTCACGCGGCTACCTTCGGCGACCGCGAGCCGGTCCAGGCTGCCCGACGCCTTGGCGCGGACGATCACGGTATTCGGCGCGACCAGCGGGCCGGAGAATTCGATGACGCCGGGCATGGGCGCCAAGGCTGGCTTGACGATCTCACCGGCCTGGAACTCCAGGGCCGGTTTGGTTTCGTCCTTCTTCGCGGCGGGCGCGCTGCCCCCGCTCGTGGCATACACACCGGCACCGCCCGCGAGGACCGCCACCGCCACACCACCCAACCACCATTGCTTGCGCATGATCTCCCCCATCCGTCGACACGGGATCACCCAATTGATGATCCTTGAATGCGGCGGAGTGTAGGAATCCCCAAAATGATGCGACGGCCAGACGCGACGAATTGCAGATTGCGCGTCATGGCCTGCTTTTCTTCGGGACTGAAATTGCCGTGACTGACGACGGATTGCCGTGCCGCCCGACGAAATGACACGGATGAGCCATTGACCCAGGATGGAAACGGACCGGTTTCGCCTGAGGTTTCCTCTCTCAGACTCGACGCGTCGATAGGGTCAGACCGTTTGGAGCGGATCCCGCTTCGCGCAACGCCAGTGGCTCCAGGCGCCGATCAGCGCGAACACGGCGCCCGCCCAGAAGCAGGCCGCGTAGCCATGACTTTCGGCCAGCCAGGCGCCGCCCAGGCTGCCGAGCACGCCCGAGACGCCGTAGCCGAGCACCGCGTAGAGCGCCTGCCCGCGGCCCTGCAGGCGCCCGGGGAAATAGCGCCCGATCAGGCCGATGCAGGCGGTGTGCTGCGCCGCGAAGGTGACGGCATGGCAGCACTGCAGCAGCACCATCGCGGCCAGGCTCGCGCCCAGCCACGCGGTGCCGGCCATGCGCAGCGCGGCCAGCAACGCGGCGGCGACCAGCCAGTGGTGCAGGTGGTGCTGCCGCACCCAGCGGCCCTGGAACGCAAACCAGCAGATCTCCGCCGCCACCGACACCGCCCACAGCGCCCCCACCTGCCCCTTGCCGTAACCGAGCCGGTCCAGGTAGAGGCTGTAGAACGCATAGATCGCCGTGTGCGCGAGCACGGTGAAGAACATGCCGAGGAAGAACCAGCCGACTTCGGGCCGGCGCAGCGTGTCGGCGATGGAAACCGGCACGGCCGCATCGTGCTGGACGGCGGCGGCGCGCCGGGGTAGCCGCCACGCGGCGATCACGAGGGTGGTCAGGCCGATCACGATGGTCCACGGGAACACCGACATCCCCGCCCAGTCGAACCACCAGCCGCCGCCGACGACGGTCGCCAGGAAGCCCACGGAGCCCCAGAGCCGCACGCGCCCGTAGCGCTTCGGATCCATGCCGCCGCTGGCAACGAGCTCATGTGCGATCAGAGCCTCGTTGAGCGGCGTCACGCAGGCGTTGAAGAAGTACATCAGGAAGACGACCAGCGTCAGCCCGATGACGGGCGCCGCGGTTGTCGCCCCTGCCGCGGAAGTGGCCGGCACCAGCAGCAGGCCGAGCGCGCTGACCCAGCAGGCCAGCGCCGCGGCGCGGATCAACTCGACGCGCTTGCCGCTGCGATCAGCCACCAGGCCCCAGAGATAGGGCGCGAACAGCCGCGTCCAGCTCTGCATGGACACCAGCAGCCCGATCGCCACGACCGGCAGGCCGAGGGACTTGTACCAGAGCGGCGCGAACGGGTTGAACAACCCGATGCTGCCGTAATAGGCGCAGCCGAGCAGCGCGCTGGCGCGCAGCACGCGGCGGCCGTCAGCCACCGTCAGTCACCCGTCGGGCGTTGACCCGCGATGGCGGGAATGGGGAGTTCGACGTCCCCGCACTGCGCGCGGTCCATCAGCACGTGGTCGATGACGACCAGCGCCAGCATGGCTTCGGCGATCGGCGTCGCGCGGATGCCGACGCAGGGATCGTGGCGGCCGAAGGTCTCGACCGTCGTCGGCTCGCCGGCGCGGTTGATCGACGCCTTCGGCGTTCTGATCGAACTGGTCGGCTTGATCGCGATCGAGACGCGCAGGTCCTGGCCGCTGGAGATGCCGCCCAGCACGCCGCCGGCGTTGTTGCTGGCGAAGCCCGCGGGCGTCAGTTCGTCGCCATGCTGGCTGCCGCGCTGGCGCACGCTCTCGAAACCGGCGCCGATCTCCACGCCCTTGACCGCGTTGATGCCCATCATCGCGTAGGCGATGTCGGCGTCGAGCTTGTCGAACAGCGGCTGGCCCAGCCCGGCCGGCATGCCGGTGGCCTCGACCATCAGCCGCGCGCCGACGGAATCCCCGTCCTTGCGCAGCGCGTCCATGTAGTCCTCGAGCGCCTGGATCTGCGAGGTGTTGGCGGCGAAGAACGGGTTCTGGCCGACGTGTTCCCAACCCTCGAAGGCCAGGTCGATCTCGCCGAGCGCCGTCATGCAGCCGCGGAAGCCGACGCCCAGCTCCTGCTTCAGCCATTTGCGCGCGACCGCGCCGGCTGCGACCATGGGCGCGGTCAGCCGCGCCGACGAGCGCCCGCCGCCGCGCGGATCGCGCAGGCCGTACTTGCGCCAGTAGGTGTAGTCGGCGTGGCCCGGGCGGAAGGTGTCCAGGATGTTGCCGTAGTCCTTGCTGCGCTGGTCCACGTTGCGGATCAGCAGGCAGATCGGCGTGCCGGTGGTCAGGCCCTCGTAGACGCCGGACAGGATCTCGACCTGGTCCGGCTCCTGGCGCTGCGTCACGTGGCGCGAGGTGCCGGGACGGCGGCGGTCGAGCTCGGGCTGGATGTCCTCCACCGACAGCGCCAGCCCCGGCGGACAGCCGTCGATCACGCAGCCGATGGCCGGACCGTGGCTCTCGCCGAAGTTGGTGACGCGAAACAAGCTGCCGAAAGTGCTGCCGGACATCTGGGAACCTGCCGAGGCGGGAGAAACCGAAGCCGTCGATTCTACGAGCGGCCCCTGCCCTCGCGACTCGTCATGCGCCCCTGCGCCGACCTCACGACCTCATTAAGCGGTCAACTCAGCGCTCGACGATGACGATGCGTCGGTGCCGGATCCGGTGCCAACTTCGGAAGCGACACGCAGGGTGTCATCCGGGCCGGCCGCCGTTCCGGCCTCGGTCGCCGTTTCGCCCCGCGCAATGCGCGCCTGCGCCTCGGGATCGCGCTCGAACACCGCGATCGATTCGACGTGGGCCGTGTGCGGGAACATGTTCACCGCGCCCGCCTTCGTGCAGCGGTAGCCGGCCACGTGGACGAGCAGGCCCGCGTCACGCGCCAGCGTCGCCGGCGCGCAGGACACGTACACGATGCGCTCGGGCGGCGTCCAGCCGGGCGCGAGCGACGGATCCTTGACCAGTTCCGCCAGCGCCTTGACCAGCGCGAAGGCGCCTTCACGCGGCGGATCGATCAGCCAGCGGTCCGACACGCCATCGGCGGCCAGCAGCTGCGGCGTCATCTCGAACAGGTTGCGGGCGACGAAGCTCGCCTTGTCATCGAGACCGTTGCGCACCGCGTTCTCACGCGAGCGCTGCACCAGCGCCTCGCTGCCCTCGATGCCCAGCACCTCGCGCGCCTGCGTGGCCAGCGGCAGCGTGAAGTTGCCCAGGCCGCAGAACCAGTCGATGACGCGCTCCTCCTTCTGCACGCCGAGCAGCCGCAAGGCGCGCCCGACCAGCACCGTGTTGATGTGGTGGTTGACCTGCGTGAAGTCGGTCGGCTTGAACGGCATCAGCACGCCGAATTCCGGCAGCGTGTAGGCCAGCTCGGGGCCGTCCTTGTCGAGCAGGTGCACCGTGTCCGGTCCCTTGGGCTGCAGCCACCATTGCACGCCGTGCTCGGCCGCAAACGCGCGCAGCTTGGCGAGGTCGCCCGGGCTCAGCGGTTCCAGGTGGCGCAGCACCAGCGCGATGACCTGCGTGCCGTCGGTGTCGCCGATGGCCAGCTCGATCTGCGGCAGCCGGTCGCGCGCATCCATCGCGCCGACCAGCTCGCGCAGCGGCATCAGCATCGCGCTGATCTTCTCGGGCAGCACCTTGCAGACCTGCATGTCGGCGATATAGCGGCTCTTGCGCTCATGGAAACCGACCAGCACGTGGCCCTTCTTCGGCACGTAGCGCACCGACAGGCGCGCGCGATAGCGGTAGCCGGTGGCCGGGCCCTCGATCGGGCGCAGCAGCGCCTCGGCCTTGACCTTGCCGAGGTGCCAGAGGTTGTCTTCCAGGACCCGTTGCTTGACCGCGACCTGGGCGCCGGTGTGCAGATGCTGCATCTTGCAGCCGCCGCAGGCGCCCGGATGCAGGCCGAAGTGCGGACAGACCGGGCGCACGCGCTGCGAGCTCTCGCGGCGCATCGCGACCAGCGCGGCCTGTTCCCAGTTGTTCTTCTTGCGGCCGACGGCGACCTGGACTTCCTCGCCGGGCAAGGCGCCCTCGATGAACACCACCTTGCCTTCGCTGTTGTGGGCGACGCCCTGCGCTTCGAGGTCCAGCGAATCGACCTTCAGCCATTCCGATACATCAGTCATGGGGGCGCATTATCCCAGCGCCCCACGCGCAGGTCCGGGGGACCTCCTCAGAAGATCGAATCGCGGCTGATGCCCTGCCGCATCATGTTGCGCTTGAGCTTGGCCAGCGCCTCGATCTGGATCTGACGGATGCGTTCGCGCGTCAGGCTGAGCCGCACGGCCAGGATGTCCAGCGTCTCCGGCTCGCGATCCGCGAGGCCGTAGCGCCCGGCGAGCACTTCGCGCTCGCGGTCGCTGAGCGAGGCCAGGCCGCCCTTGAGCAGGTCCTCGAGTTCATGGCTCAGGCGGTGTCCCGCCGGATCGACCGCCTGTTCATCGGCGACCAGATCCAGCATCGATTCGCCGCCTTCGCCGTTGCGGTCGACCGGCGAATCCAGCGAGCTCGGCAGCTCCGCATAGGCCAGCAGTTCGGCGATCTCATGGACCGGCCGGCCGAGCGCCTGCGCCACGTCCTCGGCGCGCACGCCGCCTTCGCCGCCGCGTTGTGCCGCCAGCGACTCCAGCGCGCGGCGCGCCTTCAGCACCTGGTTGAGCTCGCGCACGATGTGCACCGGCAGCCGGACCAGCCGCGCCTGATGCATCAGCGCGCGCTCCACCGCCTGGCGGATCCACCAGCTGGCGTAGGTCGAGAAACGGAAACCGCGTTCGGGCTCGAACTTGCCGATCGCGTGCATGAGGCCGAGGTTGCCTTCCTCGATGAGGTCGCTCATCGGCAGGCCGCGGCCCAGGTAGTTCTTGGCGATGCTGACGACCAGGCGCAGGTTGTGCTCGATCATCGCCTGCCGCGCCTCGAAGTCGCCGGCGCGCGCCTTCACGGCGGTGTCGTACTCCTCCTGCGGCGTCAGCAGCGGCGTGCGCCGGATGTCGCGCAGATAGGCCTGCAGGGCGTTGGTGGCGTCGCCGTCGGCGGGACCCAGGTCGCCCTTGCCGGACTTGGCCTTGCCCTTGCCGTCCTCCGACTCGACGCTGCGCAGGACGCGCACCTCGTCGTCATCGTCGGTGACGGCCTCGGCCGCACCCGGCGCATCGGGGTCGTCGCCGTGGTCGCGCGCAGCGTGTTCGCGCCCGTCGCCGTCGTGGTGATCGTGGCCGTCGTGGCCGTCGTCGTGTCCGGCATGCTGTCCGGCGTCATGCGCGCCGTCGTGCGCGGCATCCTGTGCCGCCGCCTCCAACCCCGCATCGTGGCCATCGGCGGCGAGCTCGGGCGGCAGCTTGAAGCGGCCGGGATGAACGGGTCGATCCAGGCCGTCAGGCAGAAGTCCGTCAGTCGAAGAGGCGCGATGCAATGTCATGTTGCGGCGCCTCCTTGAGCGCCTCTAGCGCGCGGGCAACAACTTGGACGGATCGATCGGCTTGCCCTGCTTGCGCACTTCGAAGTGCAACTTCACCGAATCCGCGTCGCTGCTACCCATCTCGGCGATCTTCTGGCCCTTGCGCACCACCTGGTCTTCCTTCACCAGCAGTGTCTGGTTATGCGCGTAAGCCGTCAGATAGTTCGTGCTGTGCTTGATGATGATCATGTTGCCGTATCCGCGCAACCCCGCGCCCGCATACATCACGCGGCCATCGGCGGCGGCGAAGACCGGATCGCCGGCCTTGCCGGAGAAGGCCATGCCCTTGTTGCGGACCTCGTCGAAGCCGGCCGCGACCGCGCCGGACGCGGGCCAGCCCCAGCTGATGTCGTCGTCGTCCTTGGTGGCCAGGGGTGCGCTCGGGGTCGCGACGCCGCTGGCAGGCGCGGACGCCGCCGCGGTCGTCGTCGCCGGAGCCGGGGACTTGCCATCCAGCGGACGCGTCTCCACCTTCGAGGTCGCCAGCGGTCTGGTCGTCGCCGCGTTGGGGTCCAGCCCCGGCGGCGCCACGCGCAAGACCTGACCCACCTCGATCAGGTTGGGGTTGTCCATGCCGTTCCAGCGCGCCACGTCCTTCCAGCCCTGGCCGTTGTCCATCGCGATGCGGATCAGCGTGTCGCCGGGTTTGACGGTGTAGTAGCCGGGTTTGCCGGCGTTCTCGGCGCCGGGCAGCGGTTTCGATTCCGGGGCCGGCGTGACGGCGGTGCCGGGAATGGCTTGCGCGGGCGTGCCCTTGCCGACGGTGCGGTCCTCCACCGGCGCGCGGTGCGGGGTGTTCTGGCAGCCCGAGAGCGCCAGCACCGCCACGGAGACCCAGAGCAGCGGGGAACGGAAGAGTTGTTGCATGCGCGAAGTTGTCATTTGGAAAGCCGAAGCGCGGGAGCCGCAAGACACGGGCTTGAGGCCGGCGCGCTACAGGACCCCTGATTTTAGGGGCACGAACAGGACGGCCTCATGCAGGCTGCGCAGGAAACGCGAGCCCGCGGCGTCGCGGACATGATCGATCAGGACCAGGACTTGCCCCCGGCCGCTGGGCGCGGTCATCGGCGCGACCAGCCGGCCGCCGGGCGCGAGCTGGTCCAGCCAGGCCTGCGGGATGTCGTCGCCGCCGGCGGCGGAGATGATGCTGTCGTAGGGGGCCGACGGCCGATGGCCGAGCATGCCGTCGCCGTAGACGAGCCGGACCTGGTGGTGCCCCACGAGATTCGCGCGCGCCTTGTCGTGCAGCGGCTTCAAGCGCTCGACCGACACGACCTGTTTCGACAGTTGCATCAGCAGCGCCGCCTGGTAGCCGCAGCCGGTGCCGATCTCGAGCACCTTGCCCAGATGGCCGCGCTGGCGCGCGCCGGGCGCGTCCAGCATCAAGGCCATCATCCGCCCGACGACGGAGGGCTTGGAGATCGTCTGCCCGTGGCCGATCGGCAGGCTGGTGTCCTCGTAGGCCTGCGTGGCGAGCGCGGAGTCGACGAAGTGGTGGCGATGCACGGTGTTCAGGGCCTGCAGCACGCGCTCGTCGCTCAATCCCTCGCGGCGCAGGCGGTCGACCATGCGCTGGCGCACGCCGGCCGAATCGAGGCCCAGCCCGCTCGGCGTCGACTGCCGCGCCTTGATGGCGGCGGCCTGCTGCCAGTGGCCTTGCGGCTTGATCGGCTCGCGCGCCTCGGCGGCCGCGGCGGCGCCGGGCGCGCCGGGTCGCGTCGCTCCGAGCTTGTCCAGCGACAGCGGGAAACGCTTGGGCCGGGGCGGCAGGGAGGTCATGGACGGCCGTCGGTCTGCAGTTGCTGGCGCCAGTGGCCCAGCGTGGCGTGCTCGGTGAGGTCGACCTGCAGCGGCGTGACCGACACGGCGCCGTTGGCGGTCGCGTGGAAGTCGGTGCCCTCGCCCGCTTCGCGCTCGGCGCCGGCGGGGCCGATCCAGTAGATCATGTCGCCGCGCGGGCTGCGCTGCTGGATGGTGGCTTCGCTGGCATGGCGGCGGCCCAGACGCGTGATGCGACGCGGCAAGGACGGGGCGTCCGCGCGGTTCGGGATGTTGACGCTCAGCAGGAAGGCATGGTCGAGCCCGCCGGCGATGACGTCCTGGATCAGCGTCCGCATCACGGCCGTGGCGGCATCCAGGTGGCCCCAGCCCTTCTCGACCTGCGAGAACGCGATCGACGGCACCCCGAAGAGGTAGCCCTCGGTCGCCGCGGCGACGGTGCCGGAGTAGAGCGTGTCGTCGCCCATGTTGGCGCCGTTGTTGATGCCGGACAGCACCAGGTCGGGCTTGTAGTCCAGCAGCCCGGTCAGGGCCAGGTGGACGCAGTCGGACGGCGTGCCGTTGACATAGCGGTAGCCGTTGGAGGCGGTGTAGACCGACAGCGGCCGGTGCAGCGTGAGGGAGTTGGACGTGCCGCTGGCGTTCTGCTCGGGGGCGATGACTTCCACGGTGCCTAGCCCTTCGCAGGCGCGGACCAGGGCGGCGAGTCCGGGGGCCAGGTAGCCGTCGTCGTTGGCGATGAGGATGCGCATGGGCGGCATTGTAGGCAGGCCGTCACCCCGGCGACGCGAGGGTCCACCCGTGCTGCCTATCATGCGCCCGGCGACCCTGCGGCGACCCCGCCGAGAGGGGCGGATCCATCGGAACCAGGAGACGAGACATGAAGGCATGGCTGTGCGAGAACCCGGTCGGCGTCGAGGCGCTGCAGTGGAAGGAACTGCCCTCCCCGCAGCCCGGCCCCGGCCAGTTGAAGGTGGCGATCAAGGCGGCGAGCCTGAACTTCCCCGACCTGCTGATCGTCCAGAACAAGTACCAGATGAAGCCGCCGCTGCCCTTCGTGCCGGGCACCGAGTTCGCCGGCATCGTCGAGGCGGTCGGCGACGGCGTGACCGGCTTCAAGCCGGGCGACGCGGTGGCGGCGTTCACCGGCACCGGCGGCTTCGGCACCGAGGCGCTGGTGCCCGCCGCGCTGGCGCTGCCGCTGCCGCCGGGGTTTCCGTTCGAGGACGCGGCCGCCTTCATCTGCACCTATGCCACCAGCCACCATGCGTTGATCGACCGCGGCGCGCTCCAGCCCGGCGAGACCGTGCTGATCCTGGGCGCGGCCGGCGGCGTCGGCACGGCGGCGATCCAGATCGCGAAGGCGGCCGGGGCGCGGGTGATCGCCGCAGCCTCGTCGGACGAGAAGTGCGCGCGTTGCCGCGAGATCGGCGCCGATGCCACGATCAACTACGCCAGCGGCTCGCTGCGCGACGAGATCAAGGCCCTGACCGAGGGCAAGGGGCCGGACATCATCTACGACCCGGTCGGCGGCGACCTGGCCGAGGCGGCCTTCCGCTCGATCGGCTGGCGCGGGCGCTACCTGGTGGTCGGATTCGCCCAGGGCAGCATCCCGGCGCTGCCGCTGAACCTGGCGCTGCTCAAGGGCGCGTCGCTGGTCGGTGTGTTCTGGGGAGAGTTCGCCAAGCGCGAACCCAAGCGCAACGCCGCGATGATGATGGCGCTGGCCCAGTGGTATGCGGCGGGCAAGATCCGCCCGGTGATCGACCAGGTGCTGCCCATGGAACAGCTGCCCCAGGCCTTCGCGCGCATGGCCTCGCGGCAGGTGGTGGGCAAGCTGGTGGTGGTCAACGGCTGAGCGGCCGACCCTCGGTGGCCGACCGCCGGTCGACCGCCTGTCGACCGCCGCCGACACCCTGTTTCACGGGGCATGCAAGCCCGGGGGGCGCTGCTAGGATGCGGCCAGCTATCGCTCCCCACACCATGGCCGTCAAAGTTCTCATCGTCGAAGACAACCCCGTCGCCCGCAGCTTCCTTTGCCGCGTGGTGCGAGAAAGCTTCAGCGACGGCATGGAGATCACCGAGGCCGGCGACCTGGAAGGCGCGCGCCGCCAGCTGGCCAAGGTGGAGGCCGAGTCGCCCGCCACGGGCTACAAGCTGATCATGATCGACCTGGAGCTGCCGGACGGCAACGGCATGGAGTTCCTGGGCGAGCTCGCCGGCAAGCCGGCGGTCAAGATCGTCACCACGCTGTATTCGGACGACGACCACCTCTTCCCCGCGCTGCAGCGCGGCGCGGACGGCTACCTGCTGAAGGAAGACCGCTTCGAGGTGCTAGTGGAAGAGCTGCAGCGCATCGTGCGCGGCCAGCCGCCGCTGTCGCCGGCGATCGCGCGGCGGCTGCTGTCGCACTTCCGTCCGGGGTCGACCGGCGATTCGGGTCCGATGGGGCTGAATTCCGGCTTCGGCAGCCTGACCTCGTCGGCCACGCCCAGCACGCGCGGCGTCACGCTGGATCCGGTGCCCGAATGGGAACGCCTGACCCCGCGCGAGAACGAGGTGCTGACCTACCTCAGCAAGGGCTTCACGATCAAGGAGATCGCGAACCTGATGGGCATCAAGTGGTTCACCGTCAACGACCACATCAAGAGCATCTACAAGAAGCTCAACGTCTCGAGCCGCGCGGAAGCGGCCGTCCTCGCGTCCAAGCAGGGCCTGGTCTGAGAGGCCGCCCCGCCTGATGCGGGGCCGCGGCTGATCACCACCGATATCCCGCCTTCGCGTAGTACTGGCGCCCGTTCGCGCCGAACGGCGAGAACTGGTTGTAGGCCAGGATGCCGCCGATGGCGTTCGCCGTGATCACCCGATCGGGGTAGCGGTTGGTGACGTTGTCGACGCCGGCGCTGAGCGACCAGGCGCCCTGCTCCCATCCCGCCGACAGATCGAGCAGCCACGCCGGCCCGAAGGTCTGGTCGTTGGCCGCGTTGGACTGGCGGATCACGAAGCTGCCGTAACGGCTCGCCGCCGCGCGGCCGATCCACGGCCCCCAGCGGTGTTCGGCGCCGAGCACCAGCTTGTCCTTGGGCGAACCGATCGTGGCGCGGGCCAGCGAGACGCGGTCGATCAGCTCCAGGTTGTTGGCGGTCAGGATCGCCGGGTTCTCGTCGACATGCCGGATCGAGTTCTTGTTGTGGTTGTACGCCACCGTGTACTGGCCGCGGCCCGCGCCGCCCCAGTCCTGCTGCCAGGTGCTCACGATGTCCACGCCGCGCGTGCGCGTGTCCAGCGCGTTGGTGAAGTAGCGCCCCGCGCTGACCAGCACGCCCTGCGCCGCCAACTGGTTGCGCAGCGCGGCGGGCAGCGTCAGGTTGGCCGACAGCAGGACGCGATCGTCGATGTCGATCTGGTAGACGTCGACCGTGGTCTGCCACTGCGCCAGCGGCTGCAGCAACAAGCCCAGGCTCACATTGCGCGACTTCTCGGCCTTCAGCGGCTTGGCGCCGAGCGCCGCTGCCGGGGCCGATTCCACCGGGAAGGTACCTGCATCGACCAGCGCGCCGTTGATCAGGTTGGTCGAGGTGGTGGCGAAGTACTGCTGCGCCAGCGACGGCGCGCGGAAGCCCGTCGACACGGTGCCGCGCAGCGCCACGGCCGGCGAAAACACGTAGCGGCCCGACAGCTTGGCCGAGGTCGCGCTGCCGAAGTCGTTGTAGTGCTCGGCCCGCAAGGCGGCGGAGGCGCTGAAGGCCTTCGTCACCTGGCCCTCGAGGCTCGCGTAGGCGGCGACGTCGTGGCGCGAATGCGCGCCGGCATTGCTCGGCTGGAAACCTGGGAAGCCGGAGGCGCCGCCGCTCTGATACGACGCCGGTTCGCCGGCGTCGATCTCGTAGCGTTCACGGCGGGCTTCGGCGCCCAGCGCCAAGGTCCACGGCGCCGCGAGCCCGAGGTCCACTTCCCGCGACAGGTCCAGGTTCAGCACCGTCTGCTGGTTGCTGAGCCGGCCGGCGTCGAAGCGCGTCGGGCTCGCGTTGCCCAGCGAGTAGTTGGCTGTGTTGGCCACATCGATGTCGAAGCGGTTGCGGCCGTGGTTGACGCTCGCGTCCCATGACCAGCCGGCGAGTTCGCCGCGCAGGCCGGCGACGATGCCGGTGTCGACGGTGGTGCTCTGCTCCAACGGCAGGAAGCCTTCGGGATACAAGCCCGCGACGTTGTTGGCGACGGCGGTTGCGCGGGTGCGCCAGAACGCGGCGGAGACCGTGTCGCGATGGCTGAGCGTGGCGACGGCGTAGGCCTGCAGGCTGCCGGTCAGCGCGATCTCCGCATTGATCACGGCCGACTGCTGATGGCTGTCCGGATCGCCGAGGCGGTTGTTGACCTGGCCGAAGCGGGGTTCGGTCGCCGCCTCGCGCGCGTCGACGCCGGCGCGGTTGGTGCGCTGCTGATGGCGGTTCTCGAGCGCGAAGCGGACCCAGCCGTCCTGGCCGAGCGCGAAGCCCGCGCTGGCCGACTCGGTATGACGGAAGCCGTCGCCGGCATCGGTCTGCCCGACCTCGGCGTTGACGCCGCCGCCCTTGGCGCCCTTTTTCAGCACGATGTTGATCACGCCGGCGATCGCGTCGGAGCCGTACTGCGCGGCGGCGCCGTCGCGCAGCACCTCGACGCGCTCGATGGCGGCGAAGGGGATGGTGTTCAGGTCCACCGGCGCGGAGCCGCGGCCCTGCGTGCCGTTGATGTTGACGACGGCGGTCGTGTGGCGGCGCTTGCCGTCGATCAGGACGAGGGTCTGGTCCGGCGAGAGCCCGCGCAACTGGGCGGGCCGCACGGCATCGGAGGCGTCGGTCAGCGACGGTCGCGGGAAGTTCAGCGAAGGCAGCAACTGGCCGAGCGCGGTCGCGAGTTCGGACGTCCCCGTGCGTTGCAGATCGGCGACGCTGAACACGTCGACGGGAGATTCGGATTCCGCAACCGTCCGGTTCACGCGACGGGTGCCGGTGACGACGACCTGCTGGAGTTGATCGCCAGCGGCAGCCGACGACGACGCGGTCTGCGTTTGAGCCTGGGCCTGTGCGGCGGGCGCGACACTGGCGATGGCGGCGAGCGCGACGGCGCTCAGCGGCACTCCGGCGATCAGCGGACGGAGGGACGAACGAAGGGACAAGCGAGCAGACATGGGGGCTTTCGGGGATTCATCAGTCACGACAACCCCATAGCCTGCGGGCGTTGGCGTGCCCGGCCAACGAAGCTCCGCGCACATGCTCATGCAAAGACCGAGATCGCCTTTGATCTCAAACGATGCTCAAGCCCCGATCCCCGGCATCAGGCCCGAAGTCGATGATCAATCTTCTCGCGGATCGCCGAGGTGTCGTCCAGTCCGAACACCATGTCGTTCGCCACCTTCGACAGGCGATCGATATCGGGCTTGGAAATATCTCCAAGATCATTGACGACCACCAGAGAGTCGAAACTGCCGGCATGCGTCTTCAGATGTTGGAGGGTGATGGTGGTCAGTCGCGCCTTGTCTGCGCCCTTGACGCCGAACACGTACAGCGGTGCGTGAATCCCTTGAACGAAAAAGTCGATGGGATAGTTGTCGCTTTCGGGGACGTCCGGATCGACATAGTCCCTGATCAAACGATCACCCCCAACCGCTTCGCGCAGGACCGAATTCAGATCGTCGTAAAACGTCGATTCGACACGCCCCCGACTCCACAGCCCCAGATCCTCCAATCGCGACATTCCCCGCCCGAGTCGAAACAGCCCCCGAGCCAGGTCATCCGCGCCGACGACGACAAACAGCTCACCGTCGTCTTCCGAGATGCCGGACTCACGAAGCACCTGCTCATACAACTTGCCGCGCGCGCCACTCAGCAGCTTGGACAGATCGTTCTCGTAGCTCAGACGCATCAGCGTGTTCGCCCTGTCGCTGATGCGCCAGCCGTCCGCCTCTTGCGTCAGGTGAGCCACGAGATGGTCGCCGTCCCTGCCCTCGAATGGGAGTGAGACCAGGAGTTGCCCTCGTCGCTCGATGACCTGCATCTCCTGGCACATCAGCTTGCACAGCCGTTCCTGGACTTCCACAGCAGACATGATCAGTACTCCTGAGCAAGCTCGCTGACCCCTGCGTGCAGGCTCAACGGCAGATTGGCGATTGCACAGAGACTGACGAGATGACGAGTGGCCCCGCAGAGATCGGCATAGGCGTCGCAGCGAACTGCAAAATGCTCTGCCTTCCTTCCGTCAGCGATGTATCGCTCGGTCGCGAAATGCACGTGACAGAGAAAGTCCAGACGCTCACCCTCCAAAGGATTGCCGTGCGAGTGATAGGGACCATTGCAGCGAACCAGCGTCACCTCTTCTCCATCGAGGTCAAGCAGACTCAGGCCGCAAGAGAAGGAATCCGGCTCCTCCAGGTTCTGCCGCTGGTAGACGCGGAACTTGACCCGACCGTCGATGCTCTCTGCTTCGAATGTCCTGCGTATCGATTTCTTCTGCTCGATCCAGCGTGCGCGCGGGTTCCTAACCGCCTTGGGCATCTCGATCAACGTCCTGATCGATTCATCCGTCATCAATTTCGTCATGCACATCACCTTCGATACCTTGCGATTGACGACCAGTCTAGGCAGGGTACGGAGAGGTCCATGCCAACGACTCGGCAAGAACGCAACAGCGCTTGCCGGTTGGTCTGGAGGTGATCGAACTCGTGTTAGTTCAGCTGCGTCAGCACCACCGCCAGCGTCCCCAGCGACAGCACCGTCGACACCAGCGTCGTGGTCGACGACACCCCGACATCCCGTCGGTAGAACTCGGCCAGCATGAACGGCCCGGTGCCGGTGGGCAGCGCGGCGAGCAGCACGGCGGCGTCCGCGCTGTGCGGCGGCAGCATGAAGACGTGGTTCGCCAGCCACCACGTCAAGCCGGGCAGCGCGATCAGCTTCACCGCCACGAGCCCCCACGCGGTGTTTCGATCGGCGCGCCGCACGGGGCAGTCCGCGAGAAACACCCCCAACGCCACGAGCGCGCACGGCGTGGCCGCCTGGCCGAGCAGCTGCAAGAAGGTGTGGGCAACCTCAGGCAGCGCAACACCTGTCCCCGACCACGCCGCGCCGAGCAGCGGCGACAGCACCAGCGGGTGCTTCAGCGAGCGCCACAGCGCCGCCCCGACCCGACGGGCCCGGCTGCGCCCGCCGCCCTGCAGACCAAGCTCGATCAGCACAATCGCCACGGAGAACAGCACGCAGACGACGATCAGCGTCGCGATCGTTGCCTCCACCTGGCTGCCGCGGCCGAAGACCAGCAGGCAGAGCGGCAATCCGACGTAGCCCGTGTTCGAGTACGACGCTGCCACCGCCTCGACCGAGGCGTCCGCCATCGGCCGTCCGGCGCGCCATCGCACGAGGAAGACCGCCGCGAAGATGACTGCCGTCGCCAGCCCGAAGGCGCCGACAAAGCCCGGCTGCCACAACGCCGCCCAGCTGCTGTGCGCGGTGATGTCGAAGAGCAAGGCCGGCAGCGCCAGCCACACGACGAAGGCGTTGAGCACGCTCGCCGCGTGACCGTCAAGCAGCCCCAGCTTTCTCGCGCCGTAACCCGCGGCGATCAGGCCGAAGAGCGGCAGCAGGATCGACAGCGTCGCCAGCATGGACTGCGCGTCACATCGCCGGCCGCTGGGTCTCGCCCCACTGCGGGTTGATCAGCGCGAAGGTCTCGTGGTCGCGCCATGCGCCGTCGATGAACAGGTAGCGCGGGCTGAAGCCCTCCCGCTGGAAACCGAGTCGTTCCAGCACGCGACGGCTGCGCGCGTTCTCGGGCCTCACCGACGCCTGCAGGCGATGCAGCGACACCGCCGGCCCGAAGGCCTCGGCGATCAGCTGCCTCAGCGCCTCCTGCATCAACCCGCCGCCGACGCAGCCCTCGTCCAGGCTGTAGCCCAGCATCGCGCTCTGGAACACGCCGCGCGAGACGTCCGACAGCGCACACACGCCGATCACACGGTCCGGCACTTCCGCCAGCGACAGCCAGTAGCGCCAGATCGTGCCCGCGTCGAAGGCCTTCTCCTCGCGGCCCAGGCGGGCTCGCGTGACGTCCAACGCCCAATGGTCGGCCGGTCGCGTCGGATCCCAGCGGGCGAAGTGCGCCAGGTTGCGCGCCTGGTACTCGATCGTCGCCTCGGCCAACGCAGGCGTGGAAGCTCGCATCAGCAGGCGCTCCGTCCGCAACAGCTTGCGCGGTGATCCGGGCCGGAAACCGGTGGATGGGTCGGCCAGGATGCCGGCCGGCGAGTCGACAGGTGGAACAGACATGGCGCAACTGTAGTCGCCCGCCGCGCCAACGACACCGGATGTCGCAATCAGCCATGAAGATGTCGTTTGTGAATGTTCATGCCTCTGATCGCCGTCGATAGAGTTCACTTCGTTGTCCAACCCCTTCGATCTGACAAGGAGCTCATCATGAAGGTTTTCGCCATCGCTTCCCCCACCGCTTCGCTGACGCCGCAGGCGATCGAATCGCACATGCCCGCCGAAGTCCACGACACCGTCCGCCTCTATCTCGGCGGCAAGGTCGAGCAGTTCTGGTTCCAGGAAAAGGCCGGCCCGATCTTCCTCATGGACGTGCCGTCCCTGGAAGACGCCAAGGCCACGCTCGACGCGCTGCCGCTGGTGGCCGACGGACTCATGAGCTACGAGCTGCGTCCGGTCGTGCCGCTCATGCCGCTGGCGCGCCTGATCCCGGCGAAGTGACCGTCGGTCCCTGACCGGACCTCCGGTCCGAGGTGCGGTCTGAGGTCCGGACGCTCGGGAGGACGCGGTGCCCGCGAGGCTCAGCGCAGATCGTTGCGCAGCTCGCGGACGCCGCGTCCCAGTCGCTGACGGAGCAAGGTTCCCAGCGTCGCGCCGTCGGCGTAGCCGACCTCCGCCGCGATGGCCTCGAGGTCCAGTCCGCTCCCGTGCAACAGCGACTGCGCGCGCTCCACCCGCAGGTCCTGGAAGTAGTCCAGCGGCGACTTGCCCAGCACCGCCTGGCAGCGCCGCTGCAAGGTGCGCGCCGTCGTCGCCAGCGCGCCGGCGGCGTCCTGCAGCGAGAACCCGTCCTTCAGTCGCCCGCGCGCCCAGCGCTCGAAGCTCAGGATCAGCGGATCCGACTGCGCCAGGTGATTCGGGATGATGTACGGCGCCTGCAGGCTGCGGATGTCGGCGAGCAGGTAACGCGACACCAGCGCGGCGAGCTCCGGACTCGCCTTGCGGATCAGCCACAACGCCAGGTCGAGGTGCCCCATCGCCGCGCCGGCCGTGACGCCGACGTCGGTCGGCACCAGCATCCGGGACTCGTCGAGCGCGACCTTCGGATAACGCTGCCGGAACAGCGGCGAGAGCGACCAGGTCGTCGTGGCTTCGCGCCCGTCGAGCAGCCCCGCTTCCGCGACGACGAAGGTCCCGATGCAGGACGCGCCGATCGGCACGCCCTTCGCATGCCAGGTCCGCAACTGGTCCATCGCATCGGCCACGTCGCGCCGCTCGAGCGCGGGCAGCAGGCGGTCCGGCGTCGTCGCCGCCAGCGCGGGCAGGACGACCCAGTCCGGCCGCGACCGCGACGAGATCTCCTGGACAGGCACCATCAGCCCCTGACCGGAACGCACCCGCTTCCTCACGCCGACGATCGCCACGTCGAACGGTGGCGCCAGCCCGGGCAGCAACGCGGACAGGTTGTTGGCCGCGCGCAGCGCGTCGAGCGTCACGGCCAGGCCGGTATCGAAATGACCTTCGAGCGCGAGCACCGACACCTTCATGTCGCAATCCATCCGTTGTTCATGATTTGCGACTCTACCAGTCGATTGTCCCCTGGCATCTTCGGGGGGATGGAGGCAAGCCCTGACCCCGCCTTACACTGCGACGGCACACGGTCCCTGGCGACAAGCAGTGACGGCCAAGGGACTGTCATCCAGGGAGTCCATGTCATGCCCAAGATCACCCGCCGCGCCGGCCTGCGCGCCTCCGCGGCACTGGCCGCCGCAAGCCTGTCGGCCCCATGGCGCGCCATCGCGCAGACCGCTGCACCCGCGTCCGGCCCCGTGCCCGCCGCCTCATCGTCCGGCAACCCGCCGCAGCAGGCAGGTCCGGAAGGCGCCCTGCTCGCCGAACGGCTGAAGTACGAAGGCGTCGCGCTCGCGGCAATGCGCATCCGTGACGGCGCGACCACCTTCAGCGGCGCCAGCGCCCGCGGGCCGATGCCCGATCCACAGACGCTGTTCGAACTCGGCTCGATCACGAAGACCTTCACCGCGCTGCTGCTGGCGGACGCGGTGACCCGCGGCCTGATCAAGCTCGACGATCCGGTCGAGGCCGCCCTGCCCGACCGGCTGAAGCTGCGCGACAGCCAGGACGCGCCGCTGCGCTGGGTGGACCTGGCGACCCAGCGCTCGGGACTGCCGCGCCTGCCTTCCAACCTGGCCGTGCGCCCCGACGACGGCGATCCCTACGCCACCTACGACTGGCCGCAGATGGCCGCCTTCCTCGCCGGATGGCAGGCGGACAAGCCGCGCGACACCGCCTATGGATACTCGAACCTCGGCTTCGGCCTGCTCGGCCAGGCGCTGGGGTTCCTGCAGCAGCGCGACTATGCGACGCTGCTCCGCGAGCGTGTGCTGGTGCCGCTGGGGCTCGCGGACCAGATCTTCCTGAGTCCGCCGCCGGACCGGCGTTTCCTCGACGGGCACGACAAGTCCGGCAAGCCGGTGGATCACTGGACCTTCCGTCCGGCGATGGCGGGCGCGGGGGCCCTGCTCGGCAGCACGCGCGGCGTGGCGCGTTATGCGCAGGCGGCGCTGGGACAGTTCGACCATCCGCTGAAGGAGGCCTTCGCCCTGTGCCTGCGCCGCCACGGCGCGCGCGACATCCCGGGCGCCGGCATCGGCCTCGCGTGGAACGGCGGCGTGCTGCCGGGACGCATCGCCTTCAACCACGACGGCGCGACCTTCGGCTTCAGCGCCTCGCTGTGGCTTGATCCGACCAAGGGGAATGCCTCGGCCGTGCTGGCGAACGCGAGCGTGGGCGTGGTGGACCTGGCGCTGCACCTGCTGGAGCCGGCCATCCCGCCGGCGGACATGTCGCTGACACGCCAGGTCACGGTGACGCTGTCGCCGGAGCAGCTCAAGCCGCTCGAAGGCGTGTACGTGCTGTCGCCGACCATGAAGATCACGGTGCACGCCGAGGGCAACCGGCTGTTCGCGCGGGCAACGGGACAACAGGGCTTCGAGCTGTTCGCCAAGTCGCCGCTGACGTTTTTCGCCAAGGTCACGCCGCTGGAGATCGTCTTCGAGGCCGGCCAGTCCAGCCATCGCGACGATCGCGACGGGCGCGACGAGTCCGCCGCCCCCGCGCTGACCGTCAGGCAGGCGGGCAGGAACACCCGCGCCCCGCGCGACCCCGACGCTACAGCTGAATCCGCGAGCCCAGCTCGATGACGCCGTTGTCGGGCAGACGGAAGTAGTCGGCGGCGCTGCTGGAGTTGCGCGCCATGGCGATGAACAGCTGCTGCCGCCAACGCGCCATCCCCGAGCTCCGCCGGCCCGCGCTCGCCACCACGACCTGCCGGCTCAGGAAGTAGGACGCGAGGAAGGGATCGAACTGCAGGTCGTGCCGGGCGCAGCGCCCCAGCGCCGCCGGCAGGTTGGGCTCGTCCTTGAACCCGTAGCGCACCACCACGCGCCAGAAACCCGGGCGCAGGTGCTCGACGCTGAGCTGCTGATCCTCCGGCACGAACGGCACTTCGTCGAAGCGGACGGTGACGATCACGTTGCGTGCGTGCAGCAACTGGTAGTGCTTCAGGTTGTGGAGCAGCGCCGGCGGCACGACGTCGGGGTTGGAGACCGGATAGACGGCGATCCGGTCGGGCCGCGGACCTTCGACGTCGTGCGACAAGGCCTCCAGGAAAGGGAGCAGGGGCAGGTCCTCCCCCGCGACCTGTTCGTGCAGGCGTTCCTTGCCGCGGCGCCAGGTCGCCATCACGACGAACAACACCAGCCCCAGCGCCAGCGGGAACCAGCCGCCCTGCATGATCTTGAGCGAGCAGGACACCACCAGCAGCGCGTCCACCGCCAGGAAGCCCGCGGTCGCGGCCCACGCGAGCGGCGCCGGATACCGCCAGGCATGCCGGACCACGAAGAAGGTCAGCACCGTGGTAATCAGCATGGTGATCGTCACGGCGATGCCGTAGGCCGACGCCAGCGCCGAGGAACTCTCGAAGCCCAGCACGGCCAGCAGCACGGCGACCAGCAGCGTCCAGTTGATCGCGGGCAGATAGACCTGGCCCATCGCCCGCTCGGAGGTGTAGATCACCCGCATCCGGGGCAGCAGGCCGAGCTGGATCGCCTCCTTCGTCAGCGAGAACGCGCCCGAGATCACCGCCTGCGATGCGATCACCGAGGCGAAGGTGGCCAGCAGCACGCAGGGGATGAGCCACGACGACGGGAAGAGCCGGAAGAACGGGTTGTCCAGCGCGCCGGGGTCGCTCAGCAGCAGCGCGCCCTGCCCCGCGTAGTTCAACGCGAGCGTCGGCAGCACGAGCGCCGACCAGGCCAGCCGGATCGGACGACGGCCGAAATGACCCATGTCCGCGTACAGCGCTTCCGCGCCCGTCAGCGCCAGCACGAGCGCGCCCACGACCAGGAACAGGCCCGGCCCCCGCGCCTGGAGGAAGGTTAGGCCGTACCGGGGATCGAGCGCGCGCAGGATCTCCGGGGTCTGCGCGATCTGCAGCGCGCCGATCACGCCGAGCACGCTGAACCACAGCAGCATGACCGGACCGAACATCACGCCGACGGCCGCCGAACCGTGGCGCTGGATCAGGAACAGGCCCGTCAGCACGGCCACGGAAATGGGCAGGACGAAGGGCTTGAGGGCCGGCGTGACGATCTCCAGTCCCTCGACCGCGCCCATGACGGAGATCGCGGGCGTGATGACGCTGTCGCCGTAGAACAGCGCCGCGCCGCAGACGCCGACGAGCAGCAGCATCCGTCGTCGCGCCGGCGTGTCGCCCGCCGCCCGGACCGCGAGCGCGGTCAGCGCCATGATGCCGCCCTCGCCGCGGTTGTCCGCGCGCAGGATCAGCACGACGTACTTCAACGTCACCACGATCATCAAGGCCCAGAGGATGGCCGAGACCGCGCCGACAATGTCCGCGGGCTGCAGGGTCACCCCGTTGGCGGGGTTGAGCACCTCCCGCATCGTGTACAGCGGGCTCGTCCCGATGTCGCCGAACACGATGCCCAGCGCACCCAGCGTCAACGGGGCCAGTCCTTGCCCCGGGCCGTGCGGTCCTTGCAGTCCGTGCGACCCGTTCGCTGGCAGGTCACCGGGCAGGTCTCCGGGCGCGGGAGAGGCGGAATCACGTGGCATCTGCGGGGCGCCGCGGGCGCTTTGCACGGAGGTGTCCCACTATCCCACAGCAGGCGCCGCCTTCCCACCCGCGCACGGGCGTCGACGCCGGCCCCGGCCATGGACGCTTGTCCCCCCGGTGTGCAGTCTGGGAGCACCAGGCGCCGGTTGGTCGCGCGACCAGGGCGGACGTCGGCCCGGCCCGCTAAGCTGGCCTCCTGCCATGGCGCGTGAGACGGCCTTGCACCCCGCCTTGTGCCCGGCCTTGCGTCGCGCGGTCATCGCAGCTTCCGTTCCCCTTCCACCTCGAGGAGTACGCCATGGGCTTCGTCGGCCTGCTGTTCTGGTTGGTCCTGTTCGTGCTGTGCTGGCCGCTGGCCTTGCTGGCGCTGGTGATGTGGCCGATCGTCTGGCTGCTCACCCTGCCGTTCCGCCTGATCGGTCTCAGCGTCGAAGCGGTGTTCGCGCTGCTCAAGGCGATCCTGTTCCTGCCGGCGCGGATGCTGGGCGGTCGCGACTCCCGTTGATCCGGGCGGCCGCGCGGACGCCGGGATCAACATGAGCGTCACGCACCTCCTTGACCGACGCGCCCGGACGTCGCTGTCGCGGGATGGCGTCGCCGTCAACTCAGTAGTGCACCACCGAGCGGATCGACTTGCCGTCATGCATCAGGTCGAAGGCCTCGTTGATATCGGTCAGCGGCATCGTGTGGGTCACGAAGGGGGCGAGCTGGATGTCGCCGCGCATCGCTTCCTCGACCATGCCGGGCAGCTGCGAGCGGCCCTTGACGCCGCCGAAGGCCGTGCCCTTCCAGGTGCGGCCCGTCACCAGCTGGAACGGTCGCGTCGAGATCTCCTGACCCGAGCCCGCCACGCCGATGACGATGGACTGGCCCCAGCCGCGGTGCGCGCACTCGAGCGCCGCGCGCATCACGTTGACGTTGCCGATGCATTCGAAGGAATGGTCGACGCCCCAGCCGGTCATCTCGACGATCACCTGCTGGACCGGCTTGTCGAAGTCCTTCGGGTTCACGAAGTCGGTGGCGCCGAAGACCTTGGCCAGCTCGAACTTCGACGGATTGGTGTCGATCGCGATGATGCGGCCGGCCTGCGCCAGCTTCGCGCCCTGGATCACCGCCAGGCCGATGCCGCCCAGGCCGAACACCGCCACCGAGTCGCCCGGCTGCACCTTGGCGGTGTTCTTCACCGCGCCCAGGCCGGTGGTCACGCCGCAGCCCAGCAGGCAGACCTGCTCGGGGTTGGCGTCCGGACTGATCTTCGCGAGCGACACCTCGGCCACCACCGTGTACTCGCTGAAGGTCGAGCAGCCCATGTAGTGGTAGACCGGCTTGCCCTCGTAGGAGAAGCGCGTCGTTCCGTCGGGCATCACGCCCTTGCCCTGCGTGGCACGCACGGCCACGCACAGGTTGGTCTTGCCGGACTTGCAGAACAGGCAGTCGCCGCACTCGGCGGTGTAGAGCGGGATCACATGGTCGCCGGGCTTGACGCTGGTGACGCCCTCGCCCACCTCGACGACGATGCCCGCGCCCTCATGGCCGAGCACCGCGGGGAACAGGCCCTCCGGATCGTCGCCGCTGAGCGTGAACGCATCCGTGTGGCACACGCCGGTGTGGGTGATCTTCACCAGCACCTCGCCCTTGCGGGGCGGCTCGACGTCGATCTCGACGATCTGCAGCGGCTGACCAGCGGCGAACGCGACGGCGGCACGGGATTTCATGGGGTGGGCCTTTCAGGAGAATGGGAATGCGGACGCGCCCGGAAAGGGCGCGTCGGTTCGAACCAGTCTATCGCGACCGCTCCGGCGCGTGCGCGCTCCTCAAACGCCGCGCTCGCCGTCGGCGTGCCGGCTCGCGAGCAGCGCCGCCTCCACGCGGCTGCGGACCTGCAGCTTCTGCAGGATGTTGGTCACGTGGTGCTTGATCGTCTTCTCCGACAGGAACAGCGTGTCGCCGATCTCGCGGTTGGTCTTCCCGCCGCCGATCAGCGACAGGATGCGGCGTTCCCGCTCGGTCAGCTCCTGCAGCGGATCCGGCGCCTTGCGCTGGGTCAGCGACACCAGCATCTCCGCGGCGATGGTCGGCGACACGTACACCTCGCCGGCGACGGCCGCGCGCAGCACGCCGGCCAGTTCCTTGCCCGACACGCCCTTGAGCACGTAGCCGCGCGCGCCCGCCTTGAGCGCGGCGAGCAGCTTGTCCTTGTCCTCCGACATCGTCAGCATCACGATCGCCGTCGCGGGACAGGCCATCGCGATGCGCTCGGCCGTCGTGATCCCGTTCCATCCCGGCATGCTGATGTCCAGCAGCACGGCGTCGGGCAGCAGGGCCTGCGCCAGCGCCAGCGCCTCCTCGCCGGACGCCGTCTCCCCGACCACCTGGAACCCCGGATCCAGCGCCAGTGAATGCACCACGCCCTGGCGGAACAGCGGGTGGTCGTCGACCACCAGCACCTCGATCGCGTCAGCGCTCATCGTTCGTCCTCGTCATGTTCCTGCCGTCCTCTCCACCGGGACGTGCCGTCGACGGCAGGTCCACCCGGATCCTCGTGCCCTGCCCCGGCGCGCTGGTCACGCCGAAGGTTCCGCCCTGCGACTCCACGCGCTGGCGCATGCCGCTCAGGCCCAGGCGCCGATGGGCGCGCGCCTGCGCGGGATCGAAGCCCGGACCGTCGTCGTCGACGGCGAGCCGGATGCCGCCCGCATCGGTGCGCAGCTCGACGCGGCAGCGACTGCCGCGTGCGTGCCGGAACACGTTCGCCAGCGACTCCTGCAGCAGGCGGTACAAGGTCGTCTTGATCCGCAGCGGCGCCGGCTGGTCCGGATCGACCGCCGTCTCCAGCGTCACGATCACGGCGCCCTGCGTCTTCGCCTCGAAGTCGCGGACCACGCGGGCCGCGACGGCGTCGAGCGCGAGCGCCTCCAGCTCCGGCAGCTCGAGGTCCGCGGAGATCGCCCGCAGGTCGCGCATGGCGGCCTGCACGGCGTCGCTGATGCGGTCCAGGTCCGGCAGGAGCGCGGCGCCGGTGGGGTCCACGGCGGCGTCCGTCTGCGCGTCGCGCAGGTTCTTGATCTGCATCAGCGCGAACCCGAGGTCCTGGCTCGGGCCGTCGTGCACGTCGGCCGAGACGCGCTGCAGCAGCGCCTCATGGGTCGAGATCGCGTCCTCGGCCGCGCGCCGCACGCGGGCGTTCAGCGCATCGTTCTGCGCATGCATCGCGGTCAGCTGCATCAGCCGCTCGCGCAGCTCGTTGCGCTGGTTGACGATGGTGAGGCTGCCGCGGCGCACGATCAGGAACAGCAGCAGGTAGGTCGCCAGCATCGTGCCCGCGACGATCAGCCAGCCGCGCCGCTGCGCGCTGCCCGCCTCGCGGTCGATCTCGTCGGGCATCTGGTAGAACTCGGCGATCGCGCCGATGTGTCCGCGCCCGGCCGTATGGATGGGCGTGTAGGTCTCGATCATCCGTTCCAGCGGCTGACCGTGATCGGTCTGCCGGCGGCCGCGTCGCACGCTGATCTCGGAATAGACGCTGCCGGCCGCGGCGATCTCCAGCCCTTCGTCGATCTCCAGCTTCTGACCCACGCCTTCACCGTCGCTGCTGAACAGCACGACGCCGTCCGGGCGCCAGATCCGCAGCGAGACGATGCGCCGGGCCCAGTCCGCGTCGACGACCAGCGCTTCCAGCGCGCGGCGGTCCGCGTCGCCGATCTGGCCCGTGCGATGGAGACCGTCGAGATGCGGCGCGATGAACCCGTCCACGTACAGCGCGGTATCGCCGCCGATGCGGTGGACGACGCTTTCCTCGACCTGCTTGCCGACCCACCAGCCGATGACCAGCGTGGACGCGAGCAGCACGGGGAAGCTGACCAGCAGGAATTGCTGCGAGAGCGACAACGACAGCGATAACGGCAGCGATATCGGCAGCGACAGCGAGAACAGCCGCGACCGTGATCGCGACGGGGGCCGTGGCGTCTGGGTCGGGTCCGGTGAACTCATCGGGCGGCACTGTAACAGCGTGCTTCCGGCCCGCCCATGGACCAAGGTCCCGACCGGTCGCGACCTTGGTGCCGACGCGATCCCGCCTTTGTGCCCTGGGCGCGGAGGCGGCGGATTCCTAGCATCGCGCTGTCCTCCAAACCCCTTTCGCACCACCTTCAGGGAGCTCTCCATGACCTCGACATCTTCTTCCTCGCTGCGCCGCGGCCGCGCGCTGCTGACGGCCCTGGCGCTGACCGCCGCGAGCGGGCTGGCGATGGCCGCCTCTTCCAAGGGCTGCGACGGCGGCGGCTTCCGCGTCCTCGGGCTGAGCGGCAAGGCCAATCAGACCGTGGCGGCGGGCAGCGTGCCGGCGCGCTTCCTGGTGCAGGGCAAGTACGTGCAGTTCGAGGTCGACGCCGCCAGCTTCGGCATCCGCGACTACGTGCTGACCGGCGCGGCCAATCCGCTGGACATGACCGGCGGCGTGCCCACGCCGGTCTTCGCGTCCAAGCTGCCCGACCATCGCGGCGCGGCGCTCACCGGCGGCGTCGACGTGGAACTCGACACCACCGACATCGTGCTGATGCGCGAAGGCCCGCAGGTCGCCATGAAGATCCAGGCCAAGGACTGCGCCAACGGCGGCGTCTTCCAGATGGAGGTCGCGCGCACGGACGGCACCTCGACGGTATTCACCCACGTGCTGGCCACGCATCCGTCGAATCCGAGCCTGAACGCCTTCTACTTCGACAACCGCAACTTCCGCAACCTGGAGGGCGACGCCGTGCCCTACAAGGACACCACCGTCGTCGTGACGCCGCGGGTGAACTTCGGCAACGACTACTCGGCGCGTTTCGTCGGCCGCGACAGCCCGCAGGTGGCCACGCGCATCAACGATGCGGCCTGTGTGAACTCGATCGTCAAGCGCGACGGCACGATCGCCAAGGTCAGCCATTGCGGCCTGACCTCGCGCTGGGACGTCAGCAGCGGCGGCCGCATGGGCATGGTCTTCGGCGAGGACGCGACCGAGGTCGCGCCGCCCGCCACGATCTGCACCCACAAGTGCCAGGCGCAGAACCAGGTCAAGGGCCAGGCCCGCTCGCTGGGGTCGCCGTTCCCGGTCGCGCCCGCAGACCGGCTGCTGCCGCGTCAGTGATGAGGTCGACGACGCCCCGCTGATGAGGCCTTCGTGATGAGACATTGGCGACCCGCCATGCGCGGTCGCCGATGTCAATGCGTGAGCAGATAGCGCGCCATGAGGCGCGCCTGCGTCTCGCTGACGCCGAGCGTCGGCATGGCGTTGTGCGCGTCGATCGCCTGCGGATCGCGGATCCAGGCGGTCAGGCCGTCCTCGGTCGGGAAGGCCTTGCCGCCGATGCGGTCGCGCCCCGCCAGGCCGCTCAGGCGCGGACCGTTGGACGTGTCCGGACCGACCACGCCGGGAATGGTGTGGCAGGCCGTGCAGCCGTGCTGGCGGAAGGCGCGCTGCGCGAGTTCGACCGTCGCCAGCGGCGGCACCAGCGGCGCCGGCGCATCGACGATGCCGTCGCATCGCGCCGCCGTGTTCGGCGTCACCGCTTTCCCGATCACGACCGGAGGCTTTCCCGGTGACCGGCCCGGCGAAGTCGACGCGGCTTCGACCTCCGACCGCGATGCGGTCAATGTCCGGTACTGATCCGGCGTCATCAGCGGCAAGGCATCGAGGAAGGCGACGATGGCCCAGAGCTCGCCCTCGTCCAACCGGTACTCCCAGGCCGGCATGCCGCTCATCTTGATGCCGTTGCGGGTGATCCAGTAGAGGTCCTGCGGACGCCAGTGGCGGGTCCCTTCCACGAGCGAACTCGGCACCGGCTGCATGCCGAGCGCGAACGCCTCCGGCGCCACGCCCGGCGCGCCGTGGCAGGTGACGCAGCGGTCGCGGAAGCAGGCGGCGCCCTGCATCACGCGCTCGCGGGTGAGCAGGTCACGCGGCGGCGGATGGGCATCCGCGCGTCGTTGCACCGCGCGCTGCAGCGCGATTTCCAGCAAGGAATGCACCGGCTGCAGATGCGGCCCGGTCGCCGACACGTCGTAGACCCCGAACCAGACGAAGGCGGCGGCGCCGGCCGCCCCGATCACGCCGGCCGCGGCAGACGCGGCCAGCACGGCTTTCACAGGGGAGAAACGACGCGGCGGCTCGGTCATGGCCGCAGCGAGGCAAGCGCGATGCCGGGGCGGGCACTTCGTGTGCCGGGGAGCGCGCATGACGCGTCCTGCCCTTCGCCCCGCCACCCCACCTGCGTCCGCATCCGCCGTGGCCCGGTCGACCCTGGCCCTGGGTCTGACCGCCGCGCTGTCCGGACTGCTGCTCGCCGGATGCGGCCCCGCGCCGGATGAGCCGCTGCGGCGCTGGCAGGTCGACGCGGCCGACCTGACACGCGGTCGGGCGCTGATGACGCAGTTCCAGTGCGGCAGCTGCCACGCCGTCCCCGGCGTGCCGGGCGGCGGCCAGCGGGCGCCGGCACTGGAACGCTTCGGCCGGCGCGCCTACATTGCCGGCCAGTTGCCCAACTCCCCCGAGGTCCTCCAGCGCTGGCTGCTGGACCCGCAAGGCATGCTGCCCGGCACCACCATGCCGCGCCTGGGCCTGTCGGAGCGCGACGCGCGCGACGTCGCCGGCTACCTGCTGTCGCTGCGATGAGCGCGGGCGGCATGCTCCGGCCGGCCGGTCCGCAAGCCGAGGCGCTGGCCGGCGTCATGAGCACGACGCTGGTGGTCTGCGCCTTCGCCATTGTCTTCGCGATGGTCTGCCTGGCCGCGGCGCTGTGGTGGCGCGGCCGCCGGCCCGTGCCGACGGCGCTCTGGCTCTGGGGCGGCGGGCTGGTGCTGCCGGTGCTGGTCTTCGGCGGCCTGCTGCTGCACGGCGAGCGGCAGGCCCTTGGACTGGACGACCCGTCGCCGCCGGGCGCGCTGCGCGTGGCCGTCACGGGGCATCTCTGGTGGTGGTCGATGCGCTACGAGGCCGAGCCGGCGTCGTCGACTGCCCGGAATGCCCAGGGCAAGACCGTCGCGCAGGACTTGCCCGCCTTCGCCACCGCCAACGAACTCCGCGTGCCGGTGGGTCGGCCCGTCACGTTGACGCTCGCCTCGGAGGATGTGATCCACAGCTACTGGGTACCGGCTCTGGGCGGCAAGGTCGACCTGGTGCCCGGGCGGCTGAACCGGTTGACCTTCACCGCGTCTCAGCCGGGCGTGTTCCGCGGCCCGTGCTCGGAGTACTGCGGCACCCAGCACGCTGCGATGGTGCTGCAGGTCGTTGCGATGCCGCCGGACGAGTTCGCGCGGTGGCGGCTCGCGCAGGCCGGCAACGCGCCGGAACCGG
>NZ_DASVNZ010000304.1:0-73756 GCF_036486225.1 Roseateles sp.
ACCCGCCGCGCGCGACGGCCGCGCCGCGCCCGCCGTCATCAGCGCATAGACCTCGTCGATCAGCGCGCGCACGTCGGCGCTCTCCGGATCCCGCGGCCGCGGCAGCTGCACCGCCAGCTGGCAGCGGATCCTTCCCGGATCGCTCGCGAAGATCAACACCCGGTCGGCCATCATCACGGCCTCCTCGATGTTGTGCGACACCACCAGCATCGCCCGCGTCGGCATGTGCCCGCCGTCCCACAGCTCCAGGATGTCCTCGCGCAGTCGCTCACCCGTCAGCACGTCCAGCGCGGAGAACGCCTCGTCCATCAGCAGCACGTCCGGCTCGGTCACCAGCGCCCGCGCGATGCCGACCCGCTGCCGCATGCCGCCCGACAGCTCGCGCGGCAGCGCGCCCTCGAAACCGCTCAGGCCGATCAGCGCGATCGCCGCCTCGGCCTTGGCCTCGCGCTCCGCCTTGGCGACGCCGCGCGCCTCCAGCCCGATCTCGACGTTCTGCTGCACCGTCAGCCACGGGAATAGCGCGAAGGACTGGAACACCATGCTGATGCCCCGCGCCGGCCCCGACAGCGGCTGCCCGCGATACCGCAGCTGGCCGGCGTCGGCCGGCACCAGCCCGGCCATGATGCGCAGCAGCGTGCTCTTGCCCGAGCCCGACTGGCCCAGCAGCGCGACGATCTCGCCCTCGCGCAGGTTGAAGTCGACGTCCGCCAGCACGGGACGCGGATGGCCGTCGGCCGAGCGGAAGCGCTTGCCGACGCCGTGGAGTTCGATGATGGATGCGGTCATGCCGTGCTCCTCACAGATCGCAGTTCACAGGTGCATGCGGTCTTCGGCCAGCCGGTACAGGCGGCGCCAGACGAAATGGTTCAGGCCCATCACGAAGATGCACATCACGCCGATGCCCAGCGCGATCCGCGGGAAGTCGCCCCGCGCGGTCATCTCCGCGATGTAGCTGCCCAGGCCGTGGGCCTTGAGCGTGGTGTCGCCCCAGGAGACGTACTCGGCCACGATGCTGGCGTTCCAGGACCCGCCGCTGGCGGTGATCGCGCCGGTGACGAAGCTGGGGAACACCGCCGGCAGCAGATAACGTCGCCATTTGAGCCAGCCGCTCAGGCCCAGGTTGCGCGCCGCGTGGCGCAGCTCGGCGGGGATGTTGGACGCGCCCGCGATGACGTTGAACAGCAGATACCACTGCGTGCCGAAGATCATCAGCGGCGACAGCCACACATCCGGATTGAGCTTCCAGCGCACGATCAGCACGACGGCCACCGGGAACAGCAGGTTCGCCGGGAACGCGGCGAGGAACTGCGCCACCGCCTGCAGCCGGCCGGACCAGCGCGGGTTCATGCCGATCCAGATGCCGACCGGCACCCACACCAGCGCGGCCAGCGCGATCAGCACCAGCACGCGGACCAGCGTCAGCAAGCCGAGCCCGAAGACATGCCCCGCCTCGGACCAGCCGACCTCGGTGTGGACGAAACGGACCAGGTGGTACAGCGCCACCATCACCGCCGCGGCGATCACGGCATCCCAGGCGCGCGTCCAGGTGGCGCTGGCGATGCGCGGCCGGGCGCGGATCGAGGTGCCGTCGTGATGCCGGCGGAACCACACCAGGCTGCCCTCCAGCCGGTCCACCAGCCAGGCCGCCGAGCGCCGCGTGAACGAGGTGCGCCGCAGCCAGTTCAGCATCCACGAGTTGGGTGCCGTGTCGGTGCCGCTGTCCTCGAAGCGGAACTTGTCCGCCCACGCGACCAGCGGCCGGAACACGAGCTGGTCGTAGAGCAGGATGCCCACGAGCATCGCGACGATCGCCCAGCCGATGGCGCCGAGGTCGCGGGCCTCGATCGCCATCGCGATGTAGGAGCCGACGCCGGGCAGCTTGATGCTCTGGTCGGAGACCGAGATCGCCTCCGACGCGACGACGAAGAACCAGCCGCCGGACATCGACATCATCATGTTCCAGAGCAGGCCCGGCATCGCATAGGGCAGCTCCAGCCGCCAGAAACGCTGCCATCCGGAGAGCTGGAACACGCGCGCCGCCTCGTCGAGTTCCGACGGCACGGTGCGCAGCGACTGGTACAGGCTGAAGGCCATGTTCCAGGCCTGAGAGGTGAAGATGGCGAAGATCGCCGCGCACTCGACCCCCAGCAGGTTGCCGGGGAACAGCGCGATGAAGCCGGTCACCGTGATCGACAGGAAGCCCAGGATCGGGATCGACTGGAGGATGTCGAGCATGGGCACCAGCACCTTCTCGGCGGCGCGCACCTTGGCGGCGAGCACCGCGAAGACCGCGCTGAACAGCAGCGCCAGCAGCATCGCCGCCAGCATCCGCAGGTTGGTGCGCAGCAGGTAGTAGGGCAGGTGGGACGGGTCCAGCGACAGCGGCAGCGGATCGCCCAGCGCGAACGGCCGCGCCATCTGCGCCGCGCCGTAAGCCAGCAGGACGAGCAGCGCCAGCACCAGCGGCAGCAGCGCCCAGTCCCAGCGGTTGGTGCCCGCCTCGACGACGGGACGGGGGAAGAATTGGCGGCGGTCCATGAGCTTGGCTTTCTCGTTCTGCATGGATTCCAGAGGACAGACGGCCTCCAGGGCCCCCCGCGCGAAGCTGCGCAGGATGCCTGCAAGGGCCTTCAGAAACCTGTCCGGTTTCTGGCCCGAGTCTGTCAGGCCCGCAGCGTCTGCGCCACCTCGAAGAACGAGTTCAGCAGCAGGCTGTCCCGACGTTCCTTGAGGCAGTAGATGTGCGTCTCGGTGTAGGCCGGGTCGCCGGCGATGCGCACCGGTCGGAAACGGGCGTCGGGGATGAACTCCGCCTCGGAGACGACGCCGATGCCGATGCCGCGCGCGGCCGCCTCCCGCAGCGCCTCGCGGCTGCCGATCTCCATCGCGACCCGCGGCGCGATGCCGGCCTGCCGCAGCGCCGATTCGAGCGCGCGGCGCGTGCTCGATCCGTCCTCGCGCTGCAGAAGGGGCTGGTTCTCCAAGGCCTGCAGCGGCACGCTCTCATGCCTGGCGAAGGGGTGGTCGAGGTGCACGAAGAGGATGATCGCGTGCCGCGCGTAAGCCATGGTCTCGAAGCCCGGCGCGTCATGGAATCGCGCCAGCACGCCGACGTCGATCACGTAGTTCTCCAGATCCCCGAACACCTGCGCCGAGTTGCCCAGCCGGATCGACACGTCCACCTTCGGATAACGCTGCCGGTACGCGTCCACCATCTCGATGACGTGGAACGGGCCGACCGCGCCGAGCTTCAACTGGCCGCGCGTGAGCTCGCCGCAGTCATGCAGCAGGTTGTAGGCCTCGACCTCGAGCGCGGCGAGCTGTCGCGCGATCGGCAGCAACTGGTGGCCGACGCTGGTCAGCTCGATGCGATGGCCGCGCCGATGAAAAAGCTCCACCTTGTGCTGCTGCTCCAGCCCTTGCACCTGCGTCGTCAGCGTCGGCTGCGACAGCCCGAGCGCCCGCGCCGCGGCGCTGAAGCTGCCATGGCGGGCGACGGCCAGGAACGCGCGGAGCTTGGCGGCGGACATGTATAGAGACTCTCGATGATTTCGTGCGGTTTGCGATATTGATTCGATCGAGTGACGGACACGTGACATTTCTACCCTGGGGAGCTTGTTGTCCTCAACCCGCTCACCCGCTCGTTCGAGCCAGGAGAAGCCATGACCCCGTTCCGTTCCGTCCTGACGCGCGCCGTCTTCGTGAGATCGCGGCGACTGATCGCCGCCGCTGCTGCCGTCGCTGCCGGTGCCGCCGCGCTGGCCGTGCCGCCCGCCGCCAGCGCCCAGACCGCGCCGTCGCCGTTGTCCTCGTTCACCCGCACGATCAACGCCGCGATCTCCGGCTACAACCGCGAGCACCTTGCCGGCGTGACGCCGGCGGCCTGCGCGACGGCCTGCCTGGCCGACGCGCGCAAGACCTGGTGCGTCAGCTTCGACTTCTACAAGAACGCCCAGCAGTGCGACCTCAGCGACAAGCGCGCCGCCGACGTCGGCGGCCTGAAGACGGACTACGCCGGCAATCCGTACGACCATTACTCGCTGATCCCGGGCCCCGGCGTGCCCAACCCCATCGTCGGGCCCAACGGCCGCAAGCATGTGCTGGTGATCGGCATCGACGGCCTGCGCGGCGACGCCTTGTTCTGCACCGGGTGCGCAGTGACGCCTGCCCTCAGCGCACTTGCCGGCAGCGGGGCGTTCCACGGCAACGTGCTCGCGGGCGGCTCGCAGGCCACGCTCAGCGGCCCCGGCTGGGGCACGCTGTTCACCGGGTTCTGGGCCGATCAGCATGGCGTCACCAGCAACGACATCGCCCTGCCGCTGCGCAAGCCGCACCTGTTCGACCGCATCAAGTCGGCCTATCCGACGGCCACCGTGGCCGTCGTCGGCGACTGGGCCAACATCACCGGCAACCTGAAGCCGGCCGGCGCCGACTACGTCGTGGCGAACGCGGCCAAGAATTCCCAGCAGGCCACCGACGCGGTGAAGGGCTGGTTGTCCTGGACGAATCCGCCCGCCGCGATCTTCTACTACTTGCACAACGTCGACATCCACGCGGCCAGCTACGAGCCGCTCAACGCCAACTACCAGTCCAGGATCGCGGGCGAGGATGCGCAGATCCAGCAGGTGCTGGACGCGCTCGCGGCGCGGCCGACCTACACCGAGGAAGAGTGGCTGATCGTCGCCGTCTCCGACCACGGCGGCACCGGCAGCGGTCATGGCGGACAGAGCGCGGGCGAGCGCGACGCCGCGCTGGTCCTCACGAACCGCTATCGCAACCCGTCCAAGCCGGCCTATTGCCAAGGCGATCTGACCGGCACGCCGCTGCTCCAGACCGGCGCGCTGACGCCGCACGTGCTCGACTTCCTGGGCCTGCCCAACGACACCGCGGGGACCCGGCACCCCGCCTGCGGCCGGCGTTGACCGCGCCGCCGGCCGCGTGCCGGCGGGCGCCGGCTCCATAGATCGAATGAATGGTTTGCTCATGAATTCAACATGGCATCGATGGATGTCCTGTCATGTTGGATTCATAGAGTGGCGGCATCCGCTCACCACTCCCCCTGGATGCCGCCATGCGCCACGTGCCCCACGCCCGCTCCTCCGTTCTCCGCCGCGCCCTCGTGGCCGCTGCCGTCGCCACGGCGGCGGGGCTGCCGGCGCTGTCCTCCGCCCAGCAGCAGACGCTGACGATCGGCCTGATCCCGGCCGAGGACTCGCAGGCGATGATCGAATCCAGCCGTCAGGTGCTGGACGCGCTGCAGCAGCAGCTCGGCATGACGGTGAAGCCCTTCGTGGCCACCGACTACAACGGCGTGATCGAGGCGCTGCGCTCGAAGAAGCTGGACGTGGCCTACCTCGGTCCGTTCTCGTACGTGCTGGCCAGCTCGGTCGCGAACGTCGAGGCCTTCTCCGTCGCCGTCACCAAGAAGACCGGCCAGAGCGCCTACAGGAGCGTGATCCTCGCCCGCAAGGACAGCGGCGTGCACACGGTCGCCGAGCTCAAGGGGAAGAACTTCGCGTTCGTCGACCCGAGCTCCGCCTCCGGCCACCTGTTCCCGAAGGCTGGCCTCCAGGCCGCCGGCTACGACCCGGACGTGCTGTTCGGCCGCGTGCTGTTCTCCGGCTCGCATGACGCCAGCATCCTGGCCGTCGCCAACAAGAAGGTGGACGCGGCCGCCGTCGCGGACCGCATCTTCGCCAGCGCCGTTGCCAAGGGCACGGTGAAGCAGGACGACTTCGTCGTGCTGTGGTCGTCCAAGCCCATCCCCGAATCGCCGATGGTCTGGCGCAAGGACCTCGATCCGGCGCTGAAGGAGAAGATCGCCAAGGCGCTGGCCAACCTCAAGGACGTGAAGTGGGGCGACCAGGGCGTGCTCAACGGCTTCCAGCCGACCAGCGACGCCGCCTACGACGTCGTCCGCGACACGGCCAAGGTGCTCAAGCTCGACCTGCGGAGCATGAAGTGATCACGCTGCGCGGCGTCACCAAGCGCTTCGGCGACAACGCCGTGCTGCGCGGCGTGGACCTGGACGCGAAGGCGGGCGAGTTCCTGGTCGTGCTGGGGCCGTCGGGGGCGGGCAAGTCCACGCTGCTGCGCTGCATGAACCGGTTGGCGCAGCCCGATGGCGGCGCGATGACGATCGCTGGACTGGATGCCATGTCCGCCGCGCGTGCCGCCGACGTGCGTGAGTTGCGACGCCGCGTCGCGATGGTGTTCCAGCATCACCACGTCGTGCCGCGCCTGAGCGTGGTGAAGAACGTGCTGACGGGGCGCCTCGGCGCGGTGTCGACCTGGAGTTCGGTGCTGCAGCTGTTCCGCGCCGCGGACCTTGCGCTGGCGCTGGAATGCCTCGATCGAGTCGGCCTCGCCCACAAGGCGGATGAACGCACCGATTCACTGTCCGGCGGCCAGATGCAGCGCGTGGGCATCGCCCGCGCGCTGGCGCAGCGCCCGCAGGTCATCCTGGCCGACGAGCCGGTGGCGAGCCTGGATCCGCACACCGCGCGGCAGGCGCTGGGCTATCTGAAGCAGGCCTGTCGCGAGCTCGGCATCACCGTGGTCTGCAACCTGCACCAGGTCGACTACGCGAAGGAATTCGGCGATCGCATCGTCGGTCTGTCGCAGGGTCGGGTGTTGTTCGACCGGCTGCCGGGCGAGCTGTCCGAGGCCGAACTGCATGAGCTCTACGCCGGTCACGCCGGCCTCCAGCTCATCGAGCCGGTGGCGGCCGAAGAGGAAAGGAAAACCGCATGACGACGATGAATGCCGTCGACCGCGCCGCCGGTGATCGCCATCGCTGGCTGGTCGGCCTTCCCACGACCCCGGCCGGCTGGACGAAGCTGCTGGCTGCGATGGTGCTGGGCCTGTGGGCGCTGCAATGGAGCGCGACCGGCGCGCAGCTGAGTCCGACTGAACTCGCGAACGGCTTGCCGCAGATCGCCGACTTCCTGAGCCGGACCTGGCCGCCGGACTGGCGCATCCTCGACCGGCTGTGGGCGCCGGCGCTGGAGACGATCCAGATCGCCGTGTGGGGCACGCTGCTGGGCGCGGTCGCCGCGGTGCCGGTGTCCTTCCTCGCGGCGCGCAACCTGCAGGGCCCGCGCTGGCTGTACCTGCTGACGCGCCAGGGCCTGAACGTGACGCGCAGCATCAACGAGCTGATCCTCGCGCTGGTGTTCGTGTCGGCGGTGGGACTGGGGCCGTTCCCTGGCGTGCTCGCGCTGGCGGTGCACGGCGCGGGGATGCTCGGCAAGTTCTTCGCCGAGGCGATCGAGGAGATCGACCAGGGGCCGCTGGAGGCGCTGCGCGCCACCGGCGCCCGGCCGCTGCAGGTGATCGTCTTCGGCGTGCTGCCGCAGGTGGTCACCGCATGGATCGCCGTCGTGCTGTACCGCTTCGAGGTCAACCTGCGCTCGGCGACGGTGCTCGGCATGGTGGGCGCGGGTGGGCTGGGCTTCGAGCTGGTGGGCAGCCTCAAGCTGTTCAAGTACCCCGAGACGGCCACCTGCATCATCGTCATCACCGGGATGGTGGTCGCCGCGGACTTCGTGTCGAGCCGGCTGCGTCGTGCGATCCAGGACTCGGGCCGGCATTGAGTCCGGGGGCGAGTGCGACGACGACCGACGAGAGGTCGACGAAAACCCAACAAGAGACGACGAGGACAACGACGTGAACGTGTGGAAGTTTCACAACCCGGTCGACGTGCGGGCCGGCATCGGCGCGCTGGAGCTGCTGCCCGGCCTGGTCGGCCAGCGCGAAGCGCTGCTGATCGCCTTCCCGGAGGCGGAGTCGCTGGGGCTGGTCGGGCGGGTGCGGGCGATGCTCGGCGAGCGGCTGGTGGCGGTGGAGACCGACATCCGGCCCAACCCCGATGTCCGCTGGCTTGCGCCGCTTTACGAGCGCCTGTGGCGCGAGCACGGCGGTGCGCGCTGCGTGATCGCACTGGGTGGCGGCAGCAGCATCGACGCGGCGAAGGCGATGCTCAGCGCGACGCCGTCGGGCCGCTTCGACGAGCTGCTCGATCACCTGGTCGATCCGAAGGCGGCGCCGCTGCCGGCAGGCGGTCCGCATCGCGCGCTGATCGCGATCCCGACGACCGCCGGCACCGGCAGTGAAGTCACGCCCTGGGCCACGCTGTGGGACGTGGAGCGCTCCCGCAAGCATTCGCTGCATCTGCCGTGGACCTGGCCGGAGGCCGCGATCGTCGATCCGTCGCTGATGGTCAGCCTGCCCGCGAGTGCCACGCTCGCCAGTGGCCTGGACGCGCTGTCGCACGCGCTGGAGTCCTTGTGGAACGTGCATCGCAACCCGGTGTCGTCCAGCCTCGCGGCGAGCGCCGCGCGCGCCATCGTCGCGACCTTGCCCGCACTGCTGCGGGAGCCGCGCCGGCTCGACCTGCGCGAGTCGCTGGCGGTCGCCGCGCTGCAGGCGGGCATGGCCTTCTCCAACACGAAGACGGCGCTGGCGCACTCGCTGTCCTACGACATCACGCTGACGCACGGCACCGCGCATGGCATCGCGTGCTCGTTCAGCCTGCCGCGCGTGATGCGGCTGGCCTTGGGCCGCGACGCGGCGCTGGATGCGCAGCTGCTGGCCATCTTCGACGCGACCGACGCCGACGGCGCGGTCGCCGCCCTGGAGCGCTTCCTTGCCGCGCTCGGCGTCTCCACCGATCCCGCCGATTACGGCATCCCGCCCGCCGACTGGGACGTGCGCGTCGAACAGGCGCTGCGGGGTCCGCGCGGTCGCAACTTCATCAAGGCCTACGCATGAACACGTCCACTCCTGAACTTCAAGTCCCGCATCTCCAGGCCGTCATCTTCGACTGGGCCGGAACGCTGGTCGACCACGGCTCGCTGGCACCGACGCAGATCTTCGTCGACGCGTTCGCGACCTTCGGCATCACGCTCACGCTGGACGAGGCGCGCGGCCCGATGGGACTGTCCAAGCGCGATCACATCCGCACCTTGCTCGAAGACTCGTCGCTGCAGGCGCAATGGCAGGCGCGCTTCGGCCGTCCGTCGACCGCCGCTGACATCGACGCGATCTACGAGCGCTTCATGCCGATGCAGATCGAGAAGGTCGGGCGCTACTCGCAGCCGATCCCGGGCGCCGTCGAGATGCTGGCCGCGCTGCGTCAGGCCGGGCTGAAGATCGGCTCGTGCTCGGGATATCCGCGCCAGGTGCTGGATGTGCTGCTGCCGCAGGCGTTGGCCGACGGGATCGCGGCGGATCACGTCGTCGCGGGCGACGAACTGGCTGCTGGTGGTCGGCCGGGGCCGTTCATGGCGCTGGCGAACGTGCTGGCGCTCGGCATCGGCGACGTGCGCGCCTGCGTGAAGGTCGACGACACGACGCCCGGCATCGAGGAAGGCCGCCGCGCCGGGATGTGGACCATCGGACTGAGCCTGTCGGGCAACGAGACGGGCCTCACGCTCGCGCAGCTTCAGGCGCTGCCGGACGCCGAGGTCGAGGCGAAGCGCGCCTTCGCCACGCAGCGTCTGATCGCTGCGGGCGCGCATCTGGTGATCGATTCGGTCGCTCAACTGCCGAAGGCGCTCGTCGAGATCGACGCGAGGATGGCGCGCGGCGAACGGCCTTGAGTGGTTCAATGCGCTGACCACTTCGGGACACGCGCATGGGTTGGACTCTTTTCGGATCGGCCGCCTCCGGCTCGACGGCGGTGGAGGCGGCGTTGAGCCTGCTCGGCATCGAGGTCGACCTCATTGAAGGCGCGACCTGGGAGGCTGAAGCCGCCCGGGTGCGCGTCGGCACGGCCAATCCGATGCGGCAGATCCCGACGCTGGTCGACGGCGCCGGTCGCGTGATGACCGAGAGCGCTGCGATCCTGATCCACCTGGCCGACACGCATCCGCAGGCGCGGCTCGCGCCGGCGGTCGACGATCCGCGGCGCGCGGAGTTCCTGCGCTGGATGGTGTTCGTGTCCTCGGCGATCTACTCGCTGCACTGGATCAAGCCGGATGTGACCCGCATCGGCGCGCGACCCGATCAGCGCGATGCGGTGGTCGATGCGGTCCACGACCGCATCGCGTTCTGCTGGGGCGTCATGGACGCGCAGATGCAGCCTGGCCAGTACCTGCTGGGTAACGAGCTTTCCGTCCTCGACCTGTATGTGGCGGTGGTGTCGCGCTTCGGTCCGTGGCGCGAGCGCTTCTACGAGGTCGCGCCGACGATGACGCCGATCGTGCGACGCATCGACGCGGACCCGCGCCTGCAGGATTTCTGGGCGGCGCGTTTTCCGCTTGACGATGAGTGACTGCCATCGCCGCAGGCCCTCACCCTCGCCCCTCTCCCGCAAGCGGGAGAGGGAGTGAGACGTCGTGCGAAGCGCGTCCGCGCTCTGGGGCCTGCGTCGAGGCGCGCTCCTATCATCGACGGCGAACTCCCTGACTCCATGAGGTCGCCGTGTCCGCCAACCCTTCGTCCGCCAGTCCCTCGTCCGGTGCTCCCCGCCGACTCCTCGTCCTGATGCCGACGGCGGAAGAGCATCTCTCGCAGTTCCGCGCGCGTTACGACGTGATCTACGCGCCGACGCCGGAGACCCGCGCGAAGGCTGTCGCCGAACACGGCGCCGACATCGAGATCGTCCTCACCATCGGCGCCGTCGGCCTGCGCGCCGACGAGATCGCGGCGATGCCCAGGCTCCGCGCCGCCGCCGCACAGGGCGCCGGCTACGAGGCCATCGACCTCGCCGCCGCCAAGGCGCGCGGCCTCACGCTGTGGAACGGAGCGGGCACCAACGATTCCTGCGTCGCCGATCACGCGATGGCGCTGCTGCTTGCCTCCGTGCGCGCGCTGCCGCAGCAGGAGCAGGCGCTGCGCGCTGGCCTCTGGCGCGACGTGCTGCCGCTGCGCCCCAGCGTCAACGGGCGCAAGCTCGGCATCCTCGGCATGGGCACGATCGGGCTGCGCATCGCCAGGCGCGCGCTGGCCTTCGACATGGAAGTCGGTTATCACAACCGCCGCGAGCGCAACGACTCGCAGGGCTGCCAGTACTTCGGCTCGGCGCTCGACCTGGCGCAGTGGGCGGACTTCCTCATCGTGGCGGCGCCTGGCGGCCCCACGACCAAGCACATCGTCAATGCCGAGGTGCTGAAGGCGCTCGGCCCGCAGGGCCACGTCGTCAACATCGCCCGCGGCAGCCTGGTCGACACCGCCGCACTGGCCGCGGCACTGGCGGCTGGGGAGCTCGGCGGCGCGGCGCTCGACGTCTACGAGTCTGAGCCCAAGCCGCCGGAGGCGCTGCTCGGTTTCCCGAACGTGATCCTCACGCCGCACATCGCCGGCTGGTCGCCGGAGTCGGTGCAGGCCACGGTCGATCTGTTCCTGGAGAACGCCCGCCGCTGGGAAGCCGGTGAGCCGGTGCTGACGCCGCTCTGAGCAGACGCGAGCGCCGCGGTCCCGGTGGGGCCGGAGTACCGCTTGGGGTTCGCGGACGCGATGCCCCATGCGGTGCGGAGTGCCCGCGCTTGGCGATGGCAGTCTCAATGGCCGCTGACAGGCGTCATTGCATCGAGCCGGCGCACGGCCTCAACGGGCAGTGTCAGCGACGCGGCTTGAAGGTTCTGCCGCAGGTGGTCGACCGACGAGGTGCCCGGGATGAGCACCATGTTGGGCGACCGCTGCAGCAGCCAGGCCAGCGCCACCTGCATCGACGTCGCGCCCAGTTCGGCGGCGACCGCCGAGAGCGTGTCCGACTGCAGCGGCGAGAAGCCGCCGAGCGGGAAGAACGGGACGAAGGCGATGCCTTGGCCGGCCAGTTCGTCCAGCAGCGCATCGTCGTTGCGATGCGCGAGGTTGTACTGGTTCTGCACGCAGACGATCTCGACGATCTTGCGCGCATCGGCCACCTGACGCGCCGTCACGTTGCTCAACCCGACGTGGCGGATCAGACCTGACCCCTGCAGCTTGGCCAGCGCAGTCAGTTGAGGTTCCAGCGAGCCTTCCGCCGGGCCGTGGACGTCGATCATGCTGCGCAGGTTCACCACGTCGAGGACGTCCAGGCCCAGGTTGCGGAGGTTGTCGTGGACCTGCTGCGTCAGCGCCTCGGCCGACTGCGCGGGCAGCCAGGAGGCGTCGTCGCCGCGGCGGGCGCCGACCTTGGTGACGATGGTCAGGCCGTCGCGGTAGGGATGGAGTGCTTCCCGGATGATCTGGTTGGTGACGTGCGGCCCGTAGAAGTCGCTGGTGTCGATGTGGTCCACGCCCAGCGCGATGGCTTCGCGCAACACCGCGACGGCGGCCGCGCGGTCCTTCGGCGGTCCGAAGACGCCGGGTCCGGCCAGTTGCATCGCGCCGTAGCCGATGCGCGTCACCGTGCGGGTGCCGAGCTTGAACGTGCCGGCTTGCGCCAGGGGGCGGGAGGAAGTGCTGCTCATGGGGAGTCCTTCGATGTGATGGCGGGGAGTTTGGAGAGGTCGGCGACGTCGTGGAAGGACTGTAGGCAGCGGGCGGTCGTACGATAAGGGGATGGAATCCGCACGGGCTGTGCGGAATCAAGGACAGTGAGATGGAACTGAGCGATCTGTCGGCCTTCCTTGCCGTGGCGCGATCAGGCGGTTTCCGGGAGGCCTCGCGGCAGTCCGGGCTGAGCCCTTCAGGGCTGAGCGAGGCGGTGCGGCGTCTGGAAGCGAAGCTCGGCGTCCGGCTGCTGCATCGGAGCACCCGCAGCGTCGCGCCGACGGAGGCCGGCGCCCGGTTGCTGGAACGGCTCGGCCCGGCGCTGGGCGAGGTGGAAGCCGCGCTCGACGTCGTCAACGGTTTCCGCGAACGGCCGGCCGGCACGCTGCGTCTCAACGTGCCGGCGAGCGCCGCACGGCTCGTGCTGCCGCAGATCGTCCCCGCCTTTCTGAAGGCCTATCCGGAGATCAAGCTCGACATCACCGTCGAGGAGAGCTTCGTCGATGTGCTCGCGGCCGGCTGCGACGCCGGCATCCGCTACGAGGAGCGGCTGGAGCAGGACATGATCGCCGTGCCCATCGGTCCGCGGACGCAGCGGCTGGCCACGGCGGCGTCGCCGGACTACCTCGCCGGGCACGGCCAGCCCACGCATCCGCGTGACCTGCTCGCGCATCGCTGCCTGCGCGGTCGTTTCCCCAGCGGCACGATGCCGGCCTACGAGTTCCAACGCGACGGCGAAGCCGTCACCGTCGATCCCGACGGTCCGATGATCGTGCGTCTGGGCGGCGGCCTGGACCTGGCGATCGACGCCGCGGTCCAAGGCTGTGGCGTGATCCAGACCTTCGAGGACTGGGTGAGACCGCATCTCGACAGCGGCGCGCTCGTGCCGGTGCTGGAGGACTGGTGGGTGTCCTTCAGCGGCCCGTTCCTGTACTACCCGGGCCGGCGCTACCTCCCGGCGCCGCTGCGCGCCTTCGTCGACTTCGTGAAGAACGCGCAGGACGGAACGAACGGACAAAAAAAGTCCGCTGCTTGAGCAACGTCCAGGACCGGGGTCAGGCGTTGCTCAAGTCGAGCGGACACAAGCTTTGAGAACTGAAAAGGCACTGAAAACAAAGGTCCCCTCGAGAGGGGACCGTGGCTCCGCGAACGGAACACTGGAGGCGAAGGGCTCGCCAGGCTGAGCTAAGCTCTCAACCCAGCAGACCCGTCGCCAGTCCGAGACAGGACATGACGCCGATGCAGACCACCCAGGCATCCGCGTTGTTCAACGAAGACCAGACCGTTTGCTTGAGCATCTGCATGACCATCTCCTGCTGCAGCCGGGTTGGCTGCGATGGAGGGAAATTTACTGTATGCCCATACAGTAGTCAACAGGGGTGTGCCGGATTGTGCGCGTCCCGACACGGTCTCCTGACCGGCGTCTTCGGACTCAGCGATTGCGCTTCGCCCGGCACTCCGGGTTCGAGCACAGCCCGTACAGCGCGAGCGCGTGCTCGACCAGCTCGTAGCCCCGCTCCTCGGCGATCTCGCGCTGGCGCTGCTCGATGCCGGCGTCGTAGAACTCCTCCACCCGGCCGCAGGCCAGGCACACCATGTGGTCATGGTGCTGCGCGGAGTTGAGCTCGAACACGGCCTTGCCGGATTCGAAGTGCTGGCGCGCCAGCAGCCCCGCCTCGACGAACTGCATCAGCACCCGGTACACCGTCGCCAGGCCGATGTCCGCGCCCTCCAGCAGCAGCTGGCGGTAGACGTCCTCGGCGCTGAGGTGGCGCTGGTCCGATTGCTCGAAGATCTGCAGCACCTTGATGCGCGGCAGGGTGGCCTTCAGGCCGCTGGATTGCAGGCTCTCGATCTGGTGCTTGGGGGAATCGGGCTTGTGCGAGTCAGGCATGTGCGGTGAGTGTGATCGTGCGGACTGGCGATCAGGCGGCCGCGGTTTCGGGATTCTTGGCGTCGTCCAGGTCGTCGCCGGCATCGGCTGCCGCCGCGCCCTTCGCGGCCTTGGCGCCCTTGCGCGCACCGTTGGGCTTGCGCAGCCACAGGTACAGGCCGCTGCCGAGCACGACGATGGTCGCCACGTCCAGCAGCGCCCACAGGATCTTCATCGGCATGCCGCCGTAGTCGCCGAAGTGCAGCGGCTGCGACACCAGCAGCGCCGTCAGGTACCAGGGCAGTTCGGGCGCGGCCGTCAGCTGCGAGGTCTTCGCGTCGATCAGCAGCGGCTGCAGCAGCTTGGAGGTCAGCGGCGTCGTGCCCTTCAGGAAGAAGGTGTTGTGGTGCGGGCTGGAGAACGAGGTCCCGGGGAAGGCGATGAACGAGACCTTGCGCTTGTCGCCGGCCTTCATCGCCGTGTCCATCGAGGCCTGCAGCGGCGCGCGCTCGGCGACGGTCAGCAGCGGCTGGTCCTTGTACGGCGCCAGCAGCGCGGTCACCTTGTCGTACTGCCAGTACTGCACCAGCAGCTCGGCCCAGGTGTTGATCATCCCGGTCGCGCCGACGACGAAGCACCACACCAGCGTCACGATGCCGATCAGGTTGTGCAGGTCCAGCCACTTCACGCGGGTCGAGCGGTCCTTGCGCACCGCGCCGAAGTCCAGCTTGCGCATGAACGGCGCATACAGCACCACGCCGCTGACCAGCGCGATCAGCAGCAGCAGCCCCATCAGGCCGAGGAAGAGCTTGCCCGGCAGGCCCGCGAACAGGTCCACGTGCAGCCGGAACATCAGGTCCATGAAGCCTTCGCCGATGCGGTACTCGCGCACCGCCAGGCCGGTGCGCGCGTCGACGGCGACCGACTTGAACTGGTCGGTCGGCTCCGGCGTCGGCGCCAGCGTGAACCACCACAGGCGGGGGTCGTCCTCGTTCTCACCGGCGAACTGGATCACCATCGTCGGATGGACCGCAAGGGCCGCCTTGGCCATCACGTCCAGCGAGACGCGCTGCTTGTCCATCGCGGCGGGCAGCTCGGGCGCCTCGATCTCGTCGCCGAGCAGGTGACCGATCTCGTGGTGGAAGATCAGCGGCAGGCCGGTCAGGCACAGCAGCAGCATGAACAGCGTGCAGACCAGGCTGGTCCACTTGTGGAGCCAGGTCCAGACGCGGATGGCGCGCGAGCTCAGCATCGTCGTGTCCTCAGGCCCTCAGGCCTTGTTTCCGGCGCGCTGCGGACGCCAGGCATGCCAGGCGATGACCGCCACCGGCACGCCCAGGCCGACCCATGACCAGACGTCGCCCCACGCGTCGGAGACGAGTGCCGTCAACAGGCCGGAGGCGCTCAGCAGACCCAGCGCGATCGGCCAGGCCCAGAGACGGCGGGATTCGGGAGACAGCATCGGACGTCGCCAAGTTTGCAAATAACAATTATTCGCATTCTATGGCGAAGCGCCGCCTCGGGGGCGACGCGTCCCGCGCTCAGACCGTCACGCGAGCGACGGCGGCGGGGCTGAGGCGTTCCGCGCGGGCCGCATCCTGGCGGGCCAGGTACTGGTGGATGCTGGCGACGACCTGCGCGCCCTCGCCGATCGCGCCGCCGACGCGCTTCACCGAGCCCGACCGCACGTCGCCGACGGCGAACACGCCGGGGATGCTCGATTCCAGCGGCTCCGGCTTGTACTCGGACAGCGGGCAGGCGCAGGCGCGGCCCGTGATGATGAAGCCGGCCTGGTCGAGTTCCAGTCCGCACTCGGCGATCACGCCGGTTTCCGGCTCGGCACCGATGAACATGAACAGGTGCTGCAGCGCGAGACGTTTCTCCTGGCCGTTGCGACGGTCGCGCCAGGTCACCGCTTCGAGCGCGTCGCCGCCTTCGAGTTCCTTCAGCTCCTGGTGCGGCTGCAGCTCGATGTTGGCCGTGCCCTGGATGCGGTCGATCAGGTAGCGCGACATCGTGGCCGCCAGCCCCGGACCGCGGATCAGCATGATGACCTTGGCCGCGTGGTTGGAGAGGAACACCGCCGCCTGTCCCGCCGAATTGCCGCCGCCGACGATGACCACCGTCTGCCGGCTGCAGATGCGAGCCTCGATCGGCGAGGCCCAGTACCAGACGCCGCGGCCTTCGAAACGGGTCAGCGCGTCGATCTCGGGGCGGCGGTAGCGCGCGCCGGTGGCGATCACCGCGGTGCGGGCGCGCACCTTGCGGCCGTCCTCCAGCGACAGGTGGAGTTCATCCTCCATGCCCTGCCGTTCGCAGCTCATCTGGGTGACCTTGGCGGGGATCAGCATGTCGGCGCCGAACTTCTGGGCCTGGACGAAGGCCCGGCCCGCCAGCGCCTGGCCGGAGATGCCGGTGGGGAAACCGAGGTAGTTCTCGATGCGCGAGCTCGCGCCCGCCTGGCCGCCGAAGGAGCGGCAGTCCAGCACCAGCACCGACAGCCCCTCGGACGCCGCATACACGGCGGACGACAGACCCGCGGGGCCGGCGCCGATGATGGCGACGTCGAACAGCTCGGTCCGCTCGCGCATGTCGACGATGCCCATGCAGCGGGCGACTTCATCGTCCGTCGGGTCGACCAGCACCTCGCCGCCGGGGCAGATGACCAGCATCTGCACACCCTCGGTCATGTACTGGTCGGCCAAGGCCTTGGCGTCGTCGTTCTGGTCGGGCTCCAGCTGCTGGTGCGGATACCCGTTGCGGCCCAGGAAGCTGCGCAGCCGCATCACCGCCGCGGACTTGCCCCGGCCGATCAACGTCGCGCCGCTGGCGCCGGCCTCGATCAGGCCGACGCGGCGAAGGATGAAGGCGCGGGTCAGGCGTTCGCCCAGGTCGGCCTCGGCGATCAGCAGCGCGCGCAGTTGCGGTGGGCTGACGTCGACGGCCTCGACCTCGGTCTCGGCGATCGCGTCGATGAAGGACGGCCGGCCGCTGAGCTGGCCGACCTCGCCCAGGAAACCGCCGGGCCCGTGCCGGTGGATCGGCGTCACATGGCCGAGGCTGTCGCGCTGCGACACGGTGATCTCGCCGCTGAGGATCAGGATCATGCCCATGCCGGTGTCGCCGGCACGGACCACCCATTCGCCTTGGGAATAACGCCGGAAACGGCCGAAACGCGCCACGCGCGCGATGTCGGCGACACCGAGCGCGGGGAACATCTGGGCACCGCGCGTCTCGATGATGCTCTGCTGCTGGACCTGGACCATGGAACCTCCTGCCGCGCACCCTAACCGACGCCCGTGTCAGCGGCAAGCGCCATAAGAGTGAGCCGCAGCCATCCCGGACTCTGGCACCATGGCGACCACTCTCCCACTCCCTGATCCGATGCCGGATCCCGCGCCATGGACCTGCCTTCCCATCAACTCACGATGACGGTGCTGATGACGCCGGACATGGCCAATTTCTCCGGCAACGTGCACGGGGGCACCATCCTGAAGCTGCTCGACCAGGTCGCGTACGCATGCGCTAGCCGCTATGCAGGCCGCTACACGGTGACGCTGTCGGTGGACCAGGTGATGTTCCGCCAGCCGATCCACGTCGGGGAGCTGGTCAGCTTCCTGGCGACGGTGAACTACGCCGGCACCTCGTCGATGGAGATCGGCATCAAGGTCGTCACCGAGAACATCCGCGACCAGGTGGTGCGGCATGCCAACAGCTGCTTCTTCACGATGGTGGCGGTGGGCGAGGACGGCCGCCCCGTGCCGGTGCCCCCGCGCACGCCGACGACCCCGGACGAGAAGCGCCGCTGGGACGCGGCACTCGAACGCAAGAAGCTGCGCCAGGAACTGCAGAAGCGCCACGACGAGCTGCGCAGCTCGTCGCTGCCGGGCTGAGCGCCGCTGAAGGTCGCTGAGCGTCGCTGAGCGACGCTGAGCGACGTTCAACCGCGCAACTGCGCGGGATCGAGGTACTGCTGGCGGAAGGTCTCGAAGTCGACGGTGTCCGCCGCCTCGATGGCGGCCTGCGCCTCCAGCGAGGCGTGCGCCGACTGGTCGAAACGGGCCATCAGGCCGTCCGGCAGCGGCCGTTCCAGCACATGGCGGCGCGACAGCTCCGACTGCGCCGCGACGAAGGCCAGGTGCGAGGATTCATGTTGCGCGCGCATCGCCGCCAGCACGCGGGCCGACGGCAACTGGTCGGGATCGTCCCAGCGCTCGACCGCCTGCGCGAGCGCCTCGCGGTACAGCGCACCGCCCAGTGCCGCGTCGACCTTGGCCGCGATCGGCGCGAACTCGGCCAGCAGCTCGCGGCCCCAGTCGCGCAGCGATACCTCGCCGCCGCGGCGCTCCAGCTTCAGGCCCGGCTCGCGGCCGGCCGACGCGGTGCGATGCTGGTTGCGCGCCAGCGCGCCCAGCTCGTCCGGCGTGTCGTTCGGGCTGTCGGTCAACCAGCAGTGCAGCAGGAAGAGGTCCAGGAAACGCATCGTCCCGGCGGCGATGCCGACCGGCTCGAACGGATCCAGGTCCATGCAGCGGACCTCGATGTACTCGACGCCGCGCTCGCGCAGCGCATGCAGCGGGCGCTCGCCCGAGCGGATCGTGCGCTTGGGGCGGATCGTGCCGTAGAACTCGTTCTCGATCTGCAGCAGCGTCGTGGACAGCTGGTTGTACTCGCCGCCCGGATTGACCACGCCCACCTTCTCGTACGCCGCATAGGGGCGCGTCAGCGCGTCCTGCAGCGAGGCGGCGTAGCCGTCGATGCTGTTGTAGCTGACCGCCAGCGAGGATTGCGCATCGCTCTGGTACCCGAGCCGGCCCATGCGCAGCGAGGTGCCGTAGGGCATGTGCAGCGTGCCGTCGGTCAGCGGCTGCAGGCCGTGGTCGCGGCCGGCCACGAAGCTCGCGCACAGCGCCGGCGAGGCGCCGAACAGCGTCAGCAGCAGGAAGGAGTGGCGGCGGAAGTTGCGGATCAGCGCGAAGTGGTCCGCGTTGTCCAGGCCCGGCATCGACCAGTTGTAGTGGATGCCGGAGATCGTCTGCATGCGCCGCCCGTAGCGGTGGCCCAGTCCCATGCGGTAGACGCTCTTGGCCCGGCCGATGTTGGAGGCGCCGTAGCGGCCGATGGGGATGGTCTCGTCGGCGGGGAGCAGGCAGGGCATGCTCGACGCCCACATCAGTTCGTTCCCCAGGCAGCGGTAGACGGCCTGGTGGATCTCGGTGAGCTGGCGTTCGCAGTCCTCGGCGGACGCGTGCACGCCGGTGATCAGCTCGAGCTGCGATTCGCTGAAGTCGGTGGTGACGGTCTCGTGCGTCAGCGCGGAGCCCAGCGCCGTCGGATGCGGGGTCAGCGCGAGGGAGCCGCCGCTCGGTTGCGCGCGCAGGCTTTCCTTCTCCACGCCGCGGCGCATGCCCGCCAGACGGGCCGGATCCAGGGCCTCCAGTCGCTTCAACCAATCGTTCAAATGCCGCTCCTCGTTCACTGTGGGCGCGCAAGTTACCAGAAGTGCACGAAACCCGCTTGACTTGGATTTATGCAGTTTGTGCTAAGTCGGTAGACGCTTGGGGGCGCGGGGCAATCCCCGGGCCAGCCCCAGGGTGGCGGTCGCAAGGAGCACAGACGGCGGAGCCGGTACCCCTCTTCTCTCACAGTCTTCGCTTCGCTCAGGGTTCGTTCAGAGGGGTACCGGCTCCGCCGTCTCGATGCACTTCGACAGCCGTTCCGCGCCTGGCGACGTCAGGCGTCGGCGCTCAGGCGTCGACGTGTGCGACGGAGCTGTTGATCCGAACTGAAACCCGCGGCGAGCGCCGCTTGGGCGGGCCGCACGCCGCGCTGGAGTTCCCGCCGCGCCAGCTCGAGCCGGATCGCGCGCAGGTAGTCGAGCGGTGTGGTGCCGCCGTGCTGGGTGAAGAGACGCGTGAGGTGCCGCGGCGTGACATGCGCGACCTCGGCCATGCGGGCCAGGCTCCAGTCGGCGCGCGGGTCGCCGCAGACCGCGTCCTGCACGCGGTGCAGCGCGGGATGGAGGTGGTGCCGGTTCGCGAGCATCGGCGAGAGCTCCGGATCCTGCGCGCCGCGGCGCAGGTAGACGACCATCACCTGCGCGACCGAGGCGGCGATCGCCTCGCCGCAGTGCTCGGCGATCAGCGCGAGCACCAGGTCGATGCCGGCCGTGATGCCGGCGCTGCTGGCCAGCGGGCCGTCGAGTACGAAGACGCGGTTGGCCTGAACGTCGGCGCGCGGGGCGGCGTCGCGCAGCGCGTCCAGCGCCTCGTGGTGGGTGGTGCAGCGGCGGCCGTCGAGCAATCCCGCCCGCGCCGCCAGCAGCGCACCGGCGCAGATGCTCAGCAGCCGACCCTGGCCGCCGGCCAGCAGCGCGGTGCCTTCGCGGTGCAGCCAGCGCTCGATGCGCAGCTCCTCTTCCCGATCGACGGTCTCAGTCGGCGGATCGTCCGGATGCGGGTGACGCCGTCCGCTCAGGATCAGCCAATCCCTCGGGCTGAGTTCCGGCAGCGGTTCGAGCGCGGCGAGCGTCAGCCCCACCGAGGTCGAAGCCGATTCGCTCGCGGCGCAGTAGCGCAGGCGGAACGCTTCCGGCTCGCCGCGCCGGCGCAGCGCCTGGTTGGCGAGACGGAGCGCCTCGGCGGCACCGGCCAGGTCGAGCAGCAGCGTGTGGCGCTCGACCAGGATCCAGACGTCGATGGGCCCGGCACCCCGACCGGTGCCCAGGTCGGCGTCCGTGCGGCCGCCCGTGTCGCGATGGGAGTCGGAAAGGGACATCGCCGCAGTATGCGCTCAGGCGGCGCGGGCCAGCGCCTGCTCGACGGTCACGATGTCGGCGAAGCGGCCTTGCAGGGCGACCTCGGTGCGCAGCTTGAGGTCGTCGACGCCGACCACGACGCCGCTGGCGTGCGGGATCGGGAAGGTGTGCGTCGCCTCGGTCACGTAGTCGACGGTCCAGCCCTCGTCGCTGGCGTGGCGGGTGGTGGTCTCGCAGCACTGTTCGGTGCGGATGCCGGCGACGATCAGGCGGCGGATGCCGTGTTCGGTCAGCCACACCGACAGCCCGGTGCCGACCAGCGCGCTGTGGCGGCGCTTGAGGAATTCGGCGGCGATGGGCACCTGCGCCAGGCCGTCGAGCGGGCGGACGTGGCCGCTGACGAGCGAGAACGGGTTGTCCGCCGTCTCCGGGCCGTCGCTGTGGAGGATGCGGATGATCGGCAGGCCGCGGGCGGCGGCGCCGTCGAGCAGGGCGTTGGTGCGTTCCTGGAAGGCAGGCCAGGTGGCGTCGTCCCAGTAGGGACGATGGCGGAAGGACTCCTGGACGTCGATCAGTAGGACGGCGGTTGTGGGGGTGGCGGCGGTGTTCGAAGCGGTGGTCATCGAGGACTCCATCAGGTGGTTGATGGGAGTCATCGTGCCGGCGACCGCGCCCGCCGTCGCGCCGCCGGCGGACCAGTCGCGGTCAAATCAGGACATCGGTCCTCAGTCCTCGCGCGTGGTGCGCTGGGCCAGCGGCAGCTTGGCCTCGACGTCCAGGGCGTCCCAGCCCTTGCGGCCGATGCGGCGCAGCGTGTCGATGTTGGCCTCGTAGATCGCGTCGGTGTCGGGCATGGTCTCGACGGCGCGTTCGATGCTCTCCTCGCGCAGCAGGTGCAGCGTGGGGTAGGGCGAGCGGTTGCTGAGGTTGTCGACGTCGTCCGCCTCGGTGCCGTCGAACTGGTAGTCCGGATGGAAGCTCGCGACCTGCAGCACGCCGTCCAGGTCCAGGTCCTCCACCAGCGCATCGGCGGCGCCGAGGAAGTCGTTGAAGTCCAGGAAGTCGTTCAGCACCCAGGGATGGACCAGCAAGGTGGTTTCGGTCTCGTCCGGGTCGGCGCGGTTGAGCGAGAGCAGCTCATGCGCCAGGTCCTTGAGCAGGTCCTCAGGCGTGCGCGCCGCGCTGACCACGGTGCGCAGCCGCTGGTTGACCTCGACGCTCTTGGCGAAGGGGCACAGGTTCAGGCCGATCACCGCCCGCTGCAGCCAGCGGTGGGTGTCGTCGAGGACGGTCTTTTCCTGGTCGGGCGCGATCGGAGCGGTCATCGGGCGGGAGGCTGGACGTTGTCGGAAAAGGAGGCGCCGGGGCTCAGGCCTTGACGGGCCGCGGCTGCTTGAACCAGGCGTCCACCAGCCGGACCCACATCGAGCCGCCCAGCGGAATCAGCTCGTCGTTGAAGTCGTAGCTCGGGTTGTGCAGCATGCAGGGCCCCAGGCCGTGGCCGCCTTCGCGGTGGCTGCCGTCGCCGTTGCCGATCAGGAAGTAGCAGCCCGGCACTTCCTGCAGGTAGTAGCTGAAGTCCTCGGCGCCCATGGTGGGCTCGAACTCCTGCACGTTGGGCGCGCCCAGCATCTCGGTCAGCACGCCGCGGACGAATCCGGTCTCGGCCGCGTGGTTGATCGTCGGCGGATAGTTGCGGTGGAAGGAGAACTCGCACTCGCATTCGAAGGCGTCGCCCGTGGCCTCGGTGATCTGCTTCATGCGGCGCTCGATCAGGTCCAGCGTCTCCAGCGTGAAGGTGCGGACCGTGCCTTGCAGCTCGCAGCTCTCCGGGATGACGTTGGTGGCCTCGCCGGCATGGATCATCGTCACCGAGATCACGCCCGCGTCGATCGGCCGCTTGTTGCGGGTGATGATGGTCTGGTAGGCCTGCACCAGCTGCGCGGCCACGACCACCGGGTCCGTGCCCAGGTGTGGCATCGCGCCGTGCGCGCCCTTGCCCTTGATGCGGACCTGGAACTCGTTGCTCGAGGCGAAGACCGGTCCGCTCTTCAGCGCGAACTGGCCTGCGGCCATGCCCGGCCAGTTGTGGATGCCGAACATGGCTTCCATCGGGAATTTCGTGAACAGGCCGTCCTTGATCATCTCGCGGGCGCCGCCGCCGCCTTCCTCCGCCGGCTGGAACACGACGTAGACGGTGCCGTCGAAGTCGCGCTGCGCCGCCAGGTGCTTGGCGCCGGCCAGCAGCATCGCGGTGTGGCCGTCGTGGCCGCACGCGTGCATCTTGCCGGGGTGCTTGCTGGCGTGGGCGAAGGTGTTGTGCTCGGTGATCGGGAGCGCGTCGATGTCGGCACGCAGGCCCAGCGTGCGGCCGCTGGCGCCGCCGTCGCGGCCTTTGATGATGCCGACCACGCCGGTCTTGCCCAGGCCGCGGTGGACCTCGATGCCCCAGTCGGTCAGGGCTTTCGCGACCACGTCGGCGGTGCGGTCCTCGTGGAAGCAGAGCTCAGGATGCGCGTGCAGGTCGCGTCGCAGCTTGGCGATGGCCGGAGCGTCGGCCAGGATGGGTTCGATCAGCTTCATGTGCGGGCACTCCGATGTCGTCGCGACAGCGTCGGGCGTGCCGCGGGCCAGAAAGGCCGCGGCGCCGCTCAGGGCGGCGCCGCTGTGGTCGGACCAGTGTACCCGCGGGTCCGGAAGGGCGCCGTCAGCGGCGTGCGATCCGGCGCCCGGGTCTGCCCGGGGGAGGGCGGGTCAGCGCTTCACGCGCCCGTCGTTGGTCAGCATCGTCATCTCGACGAAGCTCGAGCCGACATGCTTGTTGGGCTTGAAGTTCACGTTGAAGCCGCCGACGTTGTAGTTCGACAGGGTGTCGAGCGCCGCGACCAGGCCGTCGCGGGTCGGGCGGGTCATGCGGCGGATGCCTTCGCTGATGACCTTGGCGCCGATGTAGCCCTCGATGGCGGTGTAGTTGAACTTCTGCCCGGCCTTGGTGGCGGCCTGCTGGTACTCGTGGACCACGCCGACCTGCGAGCCGAACGGGTAGGGCATGACCTGGCTGACGACCACGCCCATCGCGTCCTGGCCGAGCTCGTCCAGCAGCGACTGCGTGCCCACGAAGGACACGTTGTAGAACACGCCGCCGTAGCCGGCCTTGCGCGCGGCGCGGATGAAGGCGGCGCAGCTCTTGTAGGCGCTGATCATGACGATGGCCTCGGGCGGCGAGCCGCTCTGCACCAGGTCCTTCACGGCCTTGGCGACGTCGACGCTGTTGCGCTCGACGGTGGACATGGCCTGCGGCTGCAGCGCCAGCGGCTTCATCGCGCGCAGCACGCCGTCCAGGCCGGCCTTGCCGTAGGCGTCGTTCTGGTGGAAAACCGAGATGCGCATCAGGCCCAGCTGGGTCAGCTGCTTCACGATCAGGGCGGTCTCGTCGTAGTACGAGGCCCGCACGTGGTAGACCCACGGGCTGAACGGATCGCGCAGGGCTTCCGCGCCGGTGAAGGGCGCGACGAAGGGGATCTTGGCCTGGTTGACCAGCGGCAGCGCGGCCAGCGAGGTCGGGGTGCCGACGTAGCCGAACAGCGCGAACACGTCGTCGGCGATCAGCTTCTCGGTGTTGGCCTTGCAGCGGTCGGGCTCGTAGCCGTCGTCCAGCGTGCGCAGTTCGATGGTGTTGCCGTTGATGCCGCCGGCGGCGTTCTGGGCGTCGAAGAACAGCTTGGCGCCGGCCTGCATCTGGATGCCCAACTGGGCGGCGGCGCCGGTCAGCGGTACCGACTGGCCCAGCACCAGGCGTTTGCCTTGTGCGCGGACGGCCGTCGGAATGGGCAGGGTGGCGAGCGCGCCCAGGGCGCTGGCGGAGGCGAGAAGTTGGCGGCGATCCAAAGGGGACTCCCAGAGGGGTTCGAATTGATATTGTGGCGTCCGCCGGAGGAGGGACAGCGCGCCAGGAGACTCGACACGACCTATTTCGGCCTCCTGGCCTGCGAGCTTAGCGGTTCGTGTGTCCAGCGCTGTCGCTCTCTCGGGTAAGAAATCGCAAGGGTGTGGCGCCTGTGCAATAGTTGACGCATGTCGTCCGTGCTCTCTGAACCCGTCGTGAACTCCCCGCCACAGGCCGCCGACCGCGGCACGCGATTCGTCAAGGGCGCGTGTCCGCACGATTGCCCGGACACCTGCGCGCTGCGCATCACGGTCGAGGACGGCAAGGTCGTGAAGGTGCAGGGCCAGCCCGACCATCCGAGCACCCACGGCGCGCTGTGCACGAAGGTGTCGCGTTATCCCGAGCGGACGTATCACGAGGAACGGGTGCTGCATCCGCTCAAGCGCGTCAGCGCCAAGCACGAGCCGCCGCGTTTCGAGCGCATCGGCTGGGACCAGGCGATCGCCGAGATCGCCGGCCGGCTGGCCGCCATCGCGGCGCGCGATCCGCAGGCGATCCTGCCCTACAGCTATGCCGGCACGATGGGGATGCTGCAGGGCGAGGCGATGGCAGGGCGCTTCTTCAACCGGCTGGGCGCGTCCTGCCTGGACCGCACGATCTGCGCGTCGGCGGGCGGCGCGGGGCTGGCGGCGACCTACGGGCACAAGGTCGGCATGCACCTGCCGCACTTCGCGGAATCGAAGTTGATCGTGATCTGGGGCAGCAACTCGATCGCCTCCAACCTGCATTTCTGGACCTTCGCCAACCAGGCCAAGCGCAACGGCGCGAAGCTGGTCTGCATCGATCCGCGCAAGACCGAGACCGCCGACAAGTGCCATCAGCATCTGGCGCTGCTGCCGGGCACGGACGGCGCGCTGGCGCTGGGTCTGATGCATGAGTTGATCGCCAACGACTGGCTCGATCACGACTACCTCTTCCGGCACGTTGACGGCTGGGGCGAATTGCGCGAACGGGCGCTCGCCTGGACGCCCGAACGCACGGCGGCCGAATGCGGACTGACGGCGGACGAGGTCCGCGGCCTGGCTCGGGACTACGGGACGCAGGCCCCGGCCGCGATCCGGCTCAACTACGGCATGCAGCGCGTGCGCGGCGGCGGCAATGCGGTGCGGCTGATCGCGCTGCTGCCGTGCCTGACCGGCGCCTGGCGCCATCGCGCGGGCGGGCTGCTGCTGTCGAGTTCAGGCTGGTTCGCGCCGTTCAAGAACCCGGCGCTGGAGCGCCCGGACCTGCGCGCCGGACGAGCCTCGCGGACGATCAACATGAGCACGATCGGCGACGACCTGCTGCGCGAGGCATCGCCCGCGTTCGGCCCGAAGGTCGAGGCGCTGATCGTCTACAACAGCAACCCGGTCGCGGTGGCGCCGGAGTCGCCGAAGGTGGTGGCGGGTTTCGAGCGCGAGGACCTGCTGACGGTGGTGCTGGAGCACTTCATGACCGACACCGCCGACCTGGCCGACTACGTGCTGCCGGCGACGACGCAGATGGAGCACCTGGACATCCACACCAGCTACGGCCACACGGACGTGCTGCTGAACGAACCGGCGATCGCGCCGGTCGGCGAGGCGCGCCCGAACACGCAGATCTTCCGCGACCTCGCGGCGGCGATGGGCTTCGACGAGCCCGCTTTCCACGATGACGACGAGGCGCTGCTGCGTCAGGCCTTCCGCGACGACGTCGATCTCGCCAAACTGCGCGAACGCGGCTGGTTCAAGCTGCCGCTGGCGGAGGCGCCGTTCGCCGAGGGCGGCTTCCCGTCGTCGAACGGCAAGGCCGACGCGCGCGGCGCGGACTATGTGCCCAACTACGAGAGCCGGACGAGCGACCCGTCCCTGGCGGCGCGGTATCCGCTGGCGATGATCTCGCCGCCGGCGCGCAACCATCTGAACAGCACGTTCGTGAACGTGAAGAGCCTGCGGGACATTGAGGGCGAACAGGTCCTCGAGATGAGCGCCGCCGACGCCGCGGCGCGCGGACTCGGCGACGGCCAGCTGGTGCGCGTGTTCAACGATCGCGGCAGCTATGCGTGCCGGCTGGACGTCAGCGCCCGCGCCCGGGAGGGCGTCGTGCACGGGCTGGGCATCTGGTGGCGCAAGCTGGGCGCGGACGGCCGCAACGTCAACGAGGTCACGCACCAGCGGCTGACCGACCTGGGCCGAGCACCGTGCTTCTACGACTGCCTGGTCGAGGTGTCCGCGGCCTGAGCGTCACGGGAAGACTCACCGAACGATGCCCGGAACGATGTTGGGAACGATGACGAAGCGCGCGCGACGATGGCTCCTGGTCCTGCTGGCCGCGCCGCTGCTGCTGGCGATGACGGCGCTCGGCGGCTGCGCGCAGCTGTCGTACTACGGGCAGTCGCTGTCGGGGCACCTGTCGCTGGTGCGCTCGGCCAAGCCGGTCGACGAGTGGCTGGGTCAGCAAGACCTGGATCCGGAAGTGCGCAGGCAGCTCGAGTTGTCGAAGTCGCTGCGCAACTACGCGTCATCGGAACTGAAGCTGCCGGACAACGACAGCTACCGCCGCTACGCCGACCTGAAGCGCGGCTCGGCGGTGTGGAACGTCGTCGCGACGCCGGAGCTGAGCCTGCAGCTCAAGACCTGGTGCTATCCGATCATGGGCTGCGCGGGCTACCGCGGCTACTTCGACCCGCACGATGCGCGCGAACTGGCGCAGGAACTCCGCAAGGAGGGCCTCGAGCCCTACGTCTACGGCGTGCCGGCGTACTCGTCGCTGGGATGGAGCAACTGGCTGGGCGGCGATCCGCTGCTGAACACCTTCATCCGCTACCCCGAGGCCCAGCTGGCGCGGATGATCTTCCACGAGCTGGCCCACCAGGTGGCGTACGCCAACGATGACACCGCGTTCAACGAGAGCTTCGCGACGGCTGTCGAGCAGATCGGTGTGGGGCGCTGGCTGAAGGACCGGCCCGAGGCGCTGCGCGACGACGAGCAGTCGCGGCGCCGCCAGGACGAGATCCAGGTCTTGCTCAAGTCCACGCGGGACCAGCTCCAGGACGTGTTCCGCAGCACGGCCAGCGACGACGAGAAGCGTGCGGGCAAGGCCGCGGCCTTCGCCAAGCTGCGCGCGGACTACGAGGCGATCAAGCGCGACCGCTGGAACGGCGACACGCGCTTTGACCGCTGGGTGCTGGGCCTGAACACGCCGGCGCTGGCGATCCAGGGCAGCTACACGGACCTGGTGCCGGACTTCGTCCGCCTGTTCGAGCGCCAGGGCGCCGACTGGCCTCGCTTCTACGCCGAGGTGCAGCGGCTGGCGAAGCTGCCGAAGGAAGAGCGGCGGGCGGAGTTGGCGCGCTGAGAATGCGCGACTCTCCGCAGAGCCCTCAGCCGGAAACGACGAAGCCGCCCTTGCGAGGCGGCCTCATGGCTTGACCGGCGCGGGCGCCGGCACTTGAGGTCTTACTTCAAGCCTTCGACCAGATCGATGTAGTCCTGCATGGCTTCATCGTTGGTCTTGCCTTCGAGGGCTTTCCACGCGTCCCACTTGGCGCGGTTGACGAAGTCCGTCATGCCGGGGCGGTCGCCCTCGACGTCGCCGGCGCTGGCCTGCTTGAACAGCGCGTACAGCTTCAGCAGCGTTTGGTTGTCCGGGCGCTCGGGCAGATTCTTGGAATCGGCGACGGCGGCGTCGAATTGGTCCTTCAGGCTCATGGTGTGTCTCCCGTGGCGGTGAGCAGGGCGTCCCGTTGGCGACAATCGGGACGGACGGTCGCGATGTTACCCACCCCACCCCCACGTTCGGACTGGGGTCGCCTCTCTAGATGGCGGATGATCCGGGCTCCATCGCCTCGTCCTTTGTCTCGTCCTTCACTTCGTCCTCTGCCTCGCCCGTCCAGGAGACCGCATTGCCCACCCCCGCCGCATCCAGACCGTCCCCCCTGCGGAGCGCCAAGCCCAAGTCGTCGAAGGCCGCCCCCGCGACGCGTGCGCCCGTCGCGAAGACGCTGGGCAAGGCTTCCGGGAATGGCAACGGGAACGGAACCGACAAGAGGACGAAGGGCGCCGACCGGCCGGACGGCCTGCCGAAGGGCGCCGAGCCGATGTCCAAGGTCGACACCGCCTGGCTGCGCCTGGACACCGAAGCGAACCGGATGATCATCCACGGCGTGCTGCTGCTGAAACCGCACGTGTCGCTCGAGGACCTGCGTGCACGCGTCGCCGAGCGGCTGCTCCGCTTCCCGCGCTTCAGGCAGCGCGTCGTCGAGGCCGGTGACAGCGCCTGGTGGGTGGAGGACGCCGAGGTCGACATCACGCGGCACGTCGTCCCCGAGACCCTGAACCGGCGTCGCGGCCGGCCGCTCGAAGGCGCGTTGCAGGACCGGCTCGCCGATCTCGCCGCGGAGCCGCTCGACCCATCGCGTCCGCTCTGGCAGCTGCATCTGATCGAGCATTACGACGGCAGCAGCGCGCTCATCGCGCGCGTGCATCACTGCATCGCCGACGGCATCGCGCTGATCGCGGTGCTGCTGTCGATCACCGACGGCGGTGCCGTGCCGTCGGCGTTGCCGACGGCGAAGTCGGGCAAGGCAGGGAAGACGGGCAAGGGCGCGAAGGCCGTGCTCGACGACGCCGCCGAGCCCGAATGGCTGGCCGATGCGATGGTCAAGCCGATCAATGCCTGGACCGTTCGCGAGATCCAGGAGCACGCCGGCGCCGGGACGCCGCAGGACTCGCCGGCCGAGCGCCTGGGCAGGCAGGTGCTCAAGGACGCCGCCGCGCTCACCGAAGCGCCGGACGACGCGAAGACCCGCCTCAAGGGCAAGGCCGGTCGCGCCAAGCGCGTCGCCTGGGGCGCGCCGCTGCCGCTGGACGCCGTCAAGGCCGTCGGCAAGTCGATGAACGTTTCGGTGAACGACGTGCTGCTGAACTGCGTCGCCGGCGCGCTGGGGCTCTACCTGCGCGAACACGGCGACGACACGGAGGGCCAGGAGATCCGCGCGCTGGTGCCGGTGAACCTGCGTCCGCTGGAAACGGCGTGGCAACTGGGCAACCGCTTCGGCATGGTGCCGCTGCCGCTGCCCATCGGCATCACGAATCCGGTCAAGCGGCTCTACGCGGTGCACGCGCAGACGCAGGCGCTGAAGAACAGCCTGCAGCCGGCCTTGGCCATGGGCCTGATGGCGACCTCGGGGTCGGTCGAGAAGGCCGCGCAGCGGGCGATGCTGAAGACGCTCTCGCGCAAGGCGACGGCGCTGATGACCAACGTGCCGGGGCCGGCGCAGGCCTTGCAGCTGTGCGGCTCGGCCGTCGAGCGGGTGATGTTCTGGGCGCCGCAGGCGGGCGACATGAGCCTGGGCATCAGCATCCTGACCTATGCCGGTCAGGTGCAGTTCGGGCTGATCGCCGACGCCGGCCTGTGTCCCGATCCGGAGCGCATCGTGGCCCACTTCGGGCCTGAGTTCCAGCAGCTGCTCACGCTCGCGCTGATGCTGCCGTGGGAGGTCAAGGCCTGACCCCGGCGCGACGGACCCGGGTCCGCCGCCATGCAAAACGCCGCCCGAGGGCGGCGTTCGTCATTCCGGAAACCGGCGTCTCGACATCACTTGGCGGCCGAGGCCTTCTTGGCCGGCTGCGGGCGACCCGCGGCGGTCGGGTAGGCGGACATCACGCGGACCGGGTCGGCGCTGGCCAGGTATTCGGCGTACTGGGTCTGGCCGCAGGAGATGGCCTGGCCGCTGGTGGCTTCGCCGCGGTACTCGCCGCGGTTGTAGACGAAGCGGTACTCGTTGGCGGCGGCGGCCTGCTCGAACTTCACGGCGTGCTGGCTGGCGCACTCGGCGCGCAGGGCCTTGGCGTCGGCGTTCTCGGCGGTGGCGGCGTGGGCCATCGGGGCGATCAGGGCCAGCAGGGCGGCGGTGGTCAGGATGCGCTTCATGGAATCGGTCCCTTGATGTCGGTGAATACGATATCCCTAATTTATAGGGTGTCGTTTTCCGCCGCCAACCGCGACCAGGGGGTCCGGCTTCGCACGAATCCAGGGTTTGTGCGGAGGTCCGTCGTCGGTCGCGGTGTTAGCCAGTGCCTTCCTTGGCGCGCGCCTTGGCGGGTTCGCCAGCGGGGGTCAGGCCGTGCCGCCGCCCGCCTGCGGCTGATACTTCCCCGCCAGCTGGAACAGGTGGTCCCGCGAGGTCGGTTCCAGATACGGCAGCAGCAGTCCCAGCACGTGGAAGGCGCCGCGCATCAGCGCCTCGCCGGCCTGCTCGGGCTCGAGCGCGTTGCGCGGATCGCGCACGTATTCGTAGCTCAGCCAGTAGCTCAGCAGCACCACCATCGCGTTGGCCGTCGGCACCGCCTCGCGGACCTGCATCGTCAGCGCGCCGCTGGCCTGCAGTCCGCCCAGCAGCCCCGCCATCGCCTGCGTCTTCTGCTCCAGCACGTGCTGGAAGTGCGTCTCCAGCTTGCGGTTCTTCGACAGCAGGTCGTTCAGGTCGCGGTACAGGAAGCGGTGCTGCCAGATCAGCTCGAACAGCATGTGGAAGAACAGCCAGGCGTCCTCCACGTTGCGCACGTTGCCCACCGCCCCCAGCAGCTCCGACAAGGCCTTGTCGTAGCGGTTGAAGAGCGCGTTGATCAGCTCGTCCTTGGCCGGGTAGTGGTAGTACAGGTTGCCGGGCGAGATGCCGAGCTCCGCCGAGATCAGCGTCGTGGACACGTTCGGCTCGCCGAAGCGGTTGAACAGGTCCAGCGTGACTTCGAGGATGCGTTCGGCGGTGCGGCGCGGCTTCTTGGTGGCCATGGGCCCGGGGGCGTTGAGGGGTGGGGGAGGTGGGCGCATTCTGTCATGACCCCAGGCCAGCGCGGGACGGGGCCGCTGCCTACAATCGCCGCCCATGCCCGCAAGCCCCCCACAACAGTCGGCCGCCATGTCCGTGCCGGCCGGCGGTCCGCCCGCCCTGCGTTTCAGCAATGTCAGCAAGACCTACCGCGACGGCCAGTTCCGCGCGCTGGACGGCGTCAGCTTCGACATCCAGCCCGGCGAGTTCTTCGGCCTGCTGGGCCCCAACGGCGCCGGCAAGACCAGCCTGATCAGCATCCTCGCCGGCCTGTCCCGCGCCAGCGGGGGCCAGGTGTCGGTGCTCGGGCATGACGTCGTCGACGACTATGCCGAGGCCCGCAAGAAGCTCGGCATCGTGCCGCAGGAGCTGGTCTTCGACCCGTTCTTCAGCGTGCGCGAGACCCTGCGCATCCAGTCCGGCTACTTCGGCGTGCGCAACAACGACGACTGGATCGATGAGCTGCTGCTCAACCTCGGTCTGGCCGACAAGGCCCACAACAACATGCGCCAGCTCTCGGGCGGCATGAAGCGCCGGGTGCTGGTCGCGCAGGCGCTGGTGCACCGCCCGCCGGTCATCGTGCTGGACGAGCCCACCGCCGGTGTCGACGTGGAACTGCGCCAGACGCTGTGGCAGTTCATCGCGCGCCTGAACCGCGAAGGCCACACCGTCCTGCTGACCACGCACTACCTGGAAGAGGCCGAAGCGCTCTGCCACCGCATCGCGATGCTGAAGCAGGGCAAGGTCGTCGCGCTCAACCGCACGTCGGAGCTGCTCGCGGGCACCGCCTCCACGATGCTGCAGTTCAAGACGGACTCGGCGCTGCCGCTGTCCCTGTCCGAACGCGCCCGCAGCACCGGCCGCATCGTCCAGATCACCGCGCACGACGCGGCCGAGGTCGAACAGATCCTCGCCACCCTGCGCGAAGCCGCCGTCCCCATCGAAGACCTGGAGATCGGCCGCGCCGACCTTGAGGACGTCTTCCTCGAAATCATGCAGGGGAACCGCACATGAGCGCCAGCCACTTCCCCATCCGCCTCGAAGGCGCGCGCACGCTGTTCTACAAGGAAGTGCTGCGCTTCTGGAAGGTCGGCTTCCAGACCGTCGGCGCCCCGGTGCTGACCGCCGTGCTCTACCTGCTGGTCTTCGGCCATGTGCTGGAGGACCACGTCAAGGTCTACGGCACCGTCGGCTACACCAGCTTCCTCATCCCCGGCCTGGTGATGATGAGCGTGCTTCAGAACGCCTTCGCCAACAGCAGTTCCTCGCTGATCCAGAGCAAGATCACCGGCAACCTGGTGTTCCTGCTGGTCACGCCGCTGTCGCACTGGGCCTGGTTCCTGGCCTACGCCGGCGCGTCCATCCTGCGCGGCCTGATGGTGGGCGCGGGCGTGTTCATCGCGACCGTGTGGTTCGCGCCGCCGGGCATGGCCAATCCGCTGTGGGTGCTGGCCTTCGCCATCCTGGGCGCCGGGCTGATGGGCTCGCTGGGCCTGATCGCCGGCCTGTGGGCGGAGAAGTTCGACCAGATGGCCGCCTTCCAGAACTTCATCGTCATGCCGATGACCTTCCTGTCGGGTGTCTTCTACTCGGTGCACTCGCTGCCGCCGTTCTGGCAGGGCGTCAGCCACCTGAACCCGTTCTTCTACATGATCGACGGTTTCCGCCACGGCTTCTTCGGCGTCAGCGACGTCTCGCCGTGGGTCAGCCTGGGCGTCGTCGCCATCGCCTTCGCGGCGGTCGCGGCCATCGCGCTGGAACTGCTGCGCCGCGGCTACAAGATCCGCCACTGAGCGATCTCTCCGGCCGGGCGACGCAAGCCCGGCCTCTCGAATCACGAAACCGGGCGCTGGGAGCGTCCGGGAAGCACCCGGGTAGAATCCCGCTCCATCATGGCCGATCCGACCCCCGCAGAAGTCCAGAGCTACATCGCCCAGGGACTCGCTTGCAGCGAGCTCCAGGTCGAGGGCGACGGACGCCATTTCTTCGCGACGATCGTGTCGGCCGAGTTCGAGGGCCTGAGCCGGATCAAGCGCCACCAGCGCGTGTACCAGGCGCTGGGCGATCGCATGCGCGAGCAGATCCACGCGCTGTCGATGAAGACGCTGACCCCCGACGAGTTCGCGCAGCAAGGCACCGCGCACCACCATCACTGACAGCCACCCGGCCTGCAGGCGGGTGGCGGTGTGTCCCCGTCCGGTGAACCCGCTGCCGTCCCCCTGAACGACCGAGGCCACAGCCCGAAGCGCTTTCCGCGAAGCGCGCGTTCACCGAGGACCCCGCATGATCACCCTGGCACTTTCCAAGGGCCGCATCTTCGAAGAGACCCTGCCGCTGCTGGCCGCCGCCGGCATCCAGGTGCTCGAAGACCCGGACAGCTCCCGCAAGCTGATCCTCCCGACCAATCAGGCTGAAGTCCGCGTCGTGCTCGTGCGCGCGACCGACGTGCCGACCTACGTCGAGTACGGCGGCGCCGACATCGGCGTGGCTGGCCGCGACGTGCTGATCGAGCACGGCGGCGCGGGCCTGTACCAGCCGCTGGACCTGCGCATCGCGGCGTGCCGCATGAGCGTCGCCGTGCGCGACGACTTCGACTACGACCATGCCGTCCGCCAGGGCTCGCGGCTCCGCGTGGCGACCAAATACACCACCATCGCGCGCCAGCATTTCGCCGACAAGGGCGTGCACGTGGACCTGATCAAGCTCTACGGCTCGATGGAGCTGGCGCCGCTGACAGGTCTGGCCGACGCCATCGTCGACCTGGTCTCCACCGGCAGTACGCTGAAGGCCAACCGCCTGATCGAGGTCGAACGGATCATGGAGATCTCCTCGCGCCTGGTCGTCAACCAGGCGGCGCTCAAGCTCAAGCGCGAGGCGCTCAAGCCGCTGATCGACGCGATCGCTTCCGCCATTCCTTCCGCCTGATCCTCGGCCTGATCTGCCGCCCGGAGCCCGCCATGACGACGTCCCTTCGCACCCTCAACACCGCCGACGCCGACTTCGAGGCCCAGTTCCAGCGCGTGCTGCACTGGTCGGCCGAGACCGACGCCGCCATCGAGACGCGTGTCGCCGAGATCCTGGCCGACGTGCGCGCCCGGGGCGACGCGGCGGTGCTCGACTACACCGCGCGCTTCGACGGTCTGCAGGCCGCGTCGCTGGCGTCGCTGGAGCTGACCCGCGAGGAATTGAAGGCCGCCTTCGATGGCCTGCCCGCCGATCAGGCCAAGGCGCTGACGCAGGCCGCGGCGCGCGTGCGCAGCTATCACGAGCGCCAGAAGCAGGCCTGCGGCGAGAGCTGGAGCTACCGCGACGAGGACGGCACGCTGCTGGGCCAGAAGGTCACGCCGCTGGACCGGGTCGGCATCTACGTGCCGGGCGGCAAGGCTGCCTATCCGTCGAGCGTGCTGATGAACGCCATCCCGGCGCAGGTCGCCGGCGTGCCCGAGATCGTCATGGTCGTGCCGACCCCGCGCGGCGAGAAGAACCCGCTGGTGCTGGCCGCAGCCTACGTCGCCGGCGTGCATCGGGCGTTCACCATCGGCGGCGCCCAGGCGGTGGCCGCGCTGGCCTACGGCACCGCGACGGTGCCGCGCGTCGACAAGGTCACCGGTCCGGGCAACGCCTACGTCGCCAGCGCCAAGAAGAACGTCTTCGGCCAGGTCGGCATCGACATGATCGCGGGCCCGAGCGAGATCCTCGTGCTGGCCGACGGCACGACGCCGCCGGACTGGGTCGCGATGGACCTGTTCAGTCAGGCCGAGCACGACGAGATGGCGCAGAGCATCCTGCTGTGCCCGGATGCCGGCTACATCGCCCAGGTCCGCGAGGCCATCGAGCGCCTGCTGCCCGGCATGCCGCGCAAGGACGTCATCCGCGCCTCGCTGGAAGGGCGGGGCGCGCTGATCCAGACGCGGTCGATGGAAGAGGCCTGCGAGATCAGCAACCGCATCGCCCCGGAGCACCTGGAAGTCTCCAGCGACGATCCGCACCGCTGGGAGCCGCTGCTGCGCCACGCGGGGGCGATCTTCCTCGGTGCCTATACGAGCGAATCGCTCGGCGACTACTGCGCCGGGCCGAACCACGTGCTGCCGACCTCTGGCACGGCGCGCTTCTCCTCGCCGCTGGGCGTCTACGACTTCCAGAAGCGCTCCAGCCTGATCGAGGTCAGCGAGGCTGGCGCCCAGGTGCTCGGCCCCATCGCTGCCACCCTGGCCTACGGCGAGGGTCTGCAGGCGCATGCGCAGGCGGCGGAGTTCCGCCTCAAGCGCTGATCTCCCTCGGCGGTCCTCCGCGCCGACGGATTTCACGCGGCGACGGAGGGCAAACCCTGGGCTGCGGATAAACCGCCACATTCCCCGTCGTTTCACGGTTCGCCCTTTCGTGCGAAGGGCCTAGCATGCTTCACATCTCCATAACAGGATGGCCAAGCATGAAGGTCTCAGATCTGCGCGTCGGGGTACGCATCTCACTGGGTTTCGCTGCTGTGCTGCTCGCGACCGTGCTGGTCGGGGTGGTGGCCATCACCCGCATCCAGGTGATCCAGGGCAATGTCGTGGAGATGGGGTCCGACTGGATCCCCTCGATCAACACGGCCAACGACATCCGCGGTCAGCTCAACGAGTTGCGCCGCGCCGAGATGGCGATGTGCCTGAAGGATGTGATCCTGGAGGTCGAGCAGGAACAGGAGCGCATCAAGACGCTGCGCGAGAAGACGCTGCCGGAGCTGGCCAAGAAGTACGACACCTTGCTGTCTTCGCCGGAGGAGACGGCGCAGTGGACGGACGTCAAGGCCAAGTACGCCGCCTTCACTGCCATCCAGGACAAGCTGATCGCCGCGCGCAAGGCCGGCAACCGCGGCGAATACCAGACCACCGTCAACGGCGAATCCCAGCAGGCGTTCGGCGCGCTGATCGGCTCGGTGCAGAAGCTGGTCGACATCAACACGCAGGGCGCGGACAACAGCATGGACGAATCGGCCAAGGCCTATCGCACGGTGCTCACGACGATGGGCGTGCTGATCGTGGCTGCGCTGGCCGTCGGCGGCGTGCTGGCGTTCTACCTGACCCGCAGCACGGTCCGTCCGCTGAACGACATGGTGAGCGTCGCCAGCCGTGTGGCGGAAGGCGACCTGACCGTCGAGATCGACACCTCGCGCCGCGATGAACTGGGTCAGCTGGCCCAGGCCCTGGCGGCGATGCAGGGCGCGTTGAACCGCTCGCTGTCGGCGGTGCGCACCAGCGCCGAGAGCATCGCGATGTCCAGCGCCGAGGTGGCCGCGGGCAGCAGCGACCTGTCGGCGCGGACCGAGCAGATGGCGTCCAGCCTGGAAGAGACCTCCGCCACGATGCACGCGCTGACCGACACGGTGCGCCTGAATGCCGACTCCACGCGCCAGGCCAGCCAGCTGGCGCTCAACGCCAGCCAGGTCGCGGACCGCGGCGGCGTGGTCGTGTCCGAGGTGGTCAGCACCATGGACCAGATCAATGCGTCCTCGCGCAAGATCTCGGACATCATCGGCACCATCGACGGCATCGCCTTCCAGACCAACATCCTGGCGTTGAACGCGGCCGTGGAAGCGGCCCGCGCGGGCGAGCAGGGCCGTGGTTTCGCGGTGGTGGCGAGCGAGGTCCGTTCGCTGGCGCAGCGCAGCGCCGAGGCGGCCAAGGAGATCAAGACGCTGATCGGCGCGAGCGTCGAGCGCGTCGACGCGGGGTCACGTCTTGTCAGCGATGCCGGCGAGACCATGCGTGAGATCGTCTCCGCGGTGCAGCGGGTGACGGACATCATCCAGGAGATCTCCTCCGCTACGCAGGAGCAGAGCACCAGCCTGATGGAAGTCGGACAGGCCGTCCAGCGCCTCGACGAAGTCACCCAACAGAACGCCGCGCTGGTCGAGGAATCTTCGGCCGCCTCCGAGTCGCTGCGCGAGCAGGCCGGCAGCCTGCAGCACGTCGTCGCGCAGTTCCGCCTGCACGCATAACCCCCGCAGTCCAAGAACCCGGGGGCCGCGGGTCTCCGTGGGGCCGGAATGACTCTGGGGGTTCCCGGAGGGACGCCCCCTGAGTCGTGGAGAGCCCGCGCCCGGCCTTCGAAGTCGGCCTTCAAAGTCGGTCTTTAAAGTCGGTCTTCATCCAACACGAAGTTCGTGCAACACGAACTTCGTGTTAATCTGAAGTCCTGATGAAGAACGTCACCGTCACCATGGAAGACAGCGTCGCCGAGTGGGCGAGGCTGGAGGCGGCGCGGCGCAACACCAGCGTTTCTCGGCTGGTCGGCGAGCTGCTCGCCGAGAAGATGCGCCATGACGACGCCTACGAGCGCGCCTTGCAGGATTGGCTGCACCGCGAGCGCACCTGGTCGTCGGACGGCCAGCCCTACCCGGGACGGGGGCTGCTGTGAACGCCTCCACGCCCGTTCCCGTTGAACTGACCGCGCCGGTCTTCGTCGACACCTCGGTGCTGATCCTCAGCGAGGATGGTGCCGATCCTGCTCGCCGCGCGCAGGCCATGGCCTGGTTGCGCTGCCTGTGGCAGCAGCGCCTGGGCCGCACCTCCAGCCAGGTGCTCAACGACTTCTACCGCGCGGTGACGACGCACATCTCGCCAGCGATGCCCAACGGCGACGCGCGCGCCGAGGTGCGCCGCTACCAGCGCTGGGCGCCGTGGTCGACCGACCATGCAACGGTCGAATCGGCCTGGTCGCTCGAAAGCCGCTTCTCGCTGCACTATGCCGATGCCCTGATCGTCGCGGCCGCCAAGGCGCAGGGTTGCGAGACCCTGCTGAGCCTGGCGCTGCCGCACGGGCAGCTCTTCGACAGCGTCCTCATCGTCGACCCGCTGCGCGCGCTGCCGGCGGGCGCTTCCCTCTCCGACTTCCTGCCGTCTCCGGCGCTTGCTCCATGACCGCTGCCCTCGACCGCGCCCTCGGTGTCCTGCGCGAGGACGTCCGCGCGATGCATGCCTACCAGGTGCATCCGTCCGCGGGCCTGATCAAGCTGGACGCGATGGAGAACCCGTTCCGCCTGTCGCCGGAACTCCAGCGCGCGCTGGGCGAGCGCCTGGGCGCGGTCGCCATCAACCGCTATCCGGGCGAACGCACGCAGGAACTGGCGCAGGCGCTGGCCGCGCATGCCCGGCTGCCCGAGGGCCAGACGCTGATGCTGGGCAACGGTTCGGACGAACTGATCTCGCTGCTGGCCATGGCCGTCTGCCAGCCGGGCGAACGCGTTGCCGTGCTGGCGCCGGTGCCGGGCTTCGTCATGTACGAGCTGTCGTCGCGGTACCAGCATCTGGACTTCGTCGGCGTGCCGCTGACGGCGGATTTCGAGCTGGACGAAGCCGCGATGCTCGCCGCGATCGCCGAACTCCGTCCCGCGATCGTCTACCTGGCCTATCCGAACAACCCGACCGCCAACCTCTGGGACGACGCCGTCATCGAACGCATCGCCCAGGCCGCGCCGGGGCTGGTCGTCATGGACGAGGCCTACCAGCCCTTCGCCGCGCGCGATTCGATGGCGCTGATGGCGCGCCACCCACAGGTGCTGGTCATGCGCACCATGAGCAAGTTCGGCCTGGCCGGCGTGCGCATCGGCTACATGATGGGCAACGCCGAGCTGATCCGGCACATCGACAAGCTGCGTCCGCCGTACAACGTCAGCGTGCTGAATGCGGAGGCCGGGCTCTTCGCGCTGGAACACGCCGAGGTCTACGAGCGTCAGGCCGCCGAACTGCGGGCCGAGCGCGCGAAGCTGCAGACCGCGCTGGCCGCGTTGGCAAGGACCGTCGACCTGCACGCCTATCCGAGTGAAGGCAACATGATCCTGGTGCGCGTGCCCGACGCCAACCGCCTCCACGCGGACCTGAAGGCCCGCGGGGTGCTGGTGAAGAACGTCTCCGGCATGCATCCGCTCCTGGCACGTTGCCTGCGCCTGACCGTCGGCACGCCGGACGAGAACGCGGCCATGCTGGCGGCCATCGAAGCCAGTCTGACATCCTCCTGATCTCCCTGGAATCCCCATGAGCTCCGAACGCATCGCCGAAGTCCGCCGCGACACCAAGGAAACGCAGATCCGCGTGCGCGTGAATCTGGACGGCACCGGGCAGGCGTCGCTGAACACCGGCATCGGCTTCTTCGACCACATGCTCGACCAGATCGCCCGTCACGGGCTGATCGACCTGGACATCGAGGCCAAGGGCGACCTGCACATCGACGGCCACCACATCGTCGAGGACGTCGGCATCACGCTGGGCATGGCCGTCGCGCAGGCGGTCGGCGACAAGAAGGGCCTCACCCGCTACGGCCACAGCTACGTGCCGCTGGACGAGGCGCTGTCGCGCGTGGTCGTGGACTTCTCCGGCCGTCCCGGCCTGGCGATGGACGTGAAGTTCACCGCCGGATCGGTCGGCGCCTTCGACACGCAGCTGACCTACGAGTTCTTCCAGGGCTTCGTCAACCACGCGCTGGTGTCACTGCACGTGGACAACCTCAAGGGCCACAACGCGCATCACCAGTGCGAGACCATGTTCAAGGCCTTCGGCCGCGCGCTGCGCATGGCGATGACGCTGGATCCGCGTTCGGCCGGCGTCATCCCGTCGACGAAGGGCACGCTGTGAGCGCCTCCGGAGCCTCCACCGTCTCCACGGTCGCCCGGCCGCGCACCGTCGCGGTCGTCGACTACGGCATGGGCAACCTGCGCTCGGTGTCGCAGGCGGTGCTCGCCGCGGCGCAGGACCAGGGCGTGCGCGTCGTCATCACGTCCCAGCCGGACGAGGTCTACGCCGCCGAGCGCATCGTGCTGCCCGGCCAGGGCGCGATGCGCGACTGCATGCGCGAGCTCGCCGACAGCGGACTGAAGGAAGCGGTGCTCGACGCCGCCGCGCGCAAGCCGCTGATGGGCGTGTGCGTGGGCATGCAGATGCTGCTGGACCACAGCGAGGAGCAGGACACGCCGGGGCTGGGGCTGATCCCGGGCCGCGTGAAGCGCTTCCGGCTCGAGGGTCAGGTGCAGCCCGACGGCAGCCGCTACAAGGTGCCGCAGATGGGCTGGAACCGCGTGCACCAGACGCGGGCCCACCCGGTCTGGGGCGAGGTGCCGGACGAGAGCTGGTTCTACTTCGTCCACAGCTTCTACGCCGAGACGTCGGACCCGCGCGACAGCGCCGGCGACAGCGAGTACGGCCCGCGCTTTACCTGCGCGGTGGCGCGGGATAACATTTTTGCCACCCAATTCCACCCCGAGAAAAGTGCCGCGTCCGGGCTCGCCCTGTATCGCAACTTCCTGCACTGGACGCCCTGAGCGCTCGACGCCGGGCTGCCGGTCCGGTGTCGTCGGCCTCGCACGCTCCGTTCCCGGGTGTTCCAGAACCTTTCCCTTCCTTCACCCCCACTGCCTCGGCCATGCTGCTGATTCCCGCGATCGACCTGAAAGACGGCAAATGCGTCCGCCTCAAGCAAGGCGACATGAACGACTCCACGACCTTCGGCGAGGATCCCGCCGAGATGGCCCGCCGATGGGTTGACGCCGGAGCCCGGCGTCTGCACCTCGTGGACCTGAACGGCGCCTTCGCCGGCAAGCCGGTCAACGAGGCGGCGATCAAGGCGATCCTGCGCGAGGTCGGCGACGACATCCCCGTGCAGCTGGGCGGCGGCATCCGCGACCTGGACACGATCGAGCGCTACCTGGACGACGGCCTGTCGTACGTGATCATCGGGACGGCCGCGGTGAAGAACCCCGGCTTCCTGAAGGACGCGGCGTCGGCCTTCGGCGGCCACATCATCGTGGGCCTGGACGCGAAGGACGGCAAGGTCGCCACCGACGGCTGGAGCAAGCTGACCGGCCACGAGGTCATCGACCTGGCCAAGAAGTTCGAGGACTACGGCATCGAGGGCGTGATCTACACCGACATCGGCCGCGACGGCATGCTCACCGGCATCAACATCGAGGCGACGGTGAAGCTGGCGCAGGCGTTGACCATCCCGGTGATCGCCTCGGGCGGGCTGTCCAACATCGCCGACATCGAGGCGCTCTGCGGGGTCGAATCCGAAGGCGTGAGCGGCGTGATCTGCGGCCGCGCGATCTACACCGGCGACCTCGACTTCGCCGGCGCGCAGCGGCGCGCCGACGAGTTGAACGGGGGCTGACCGGTGCTGGCCAAGCGGATCATCCCGTGCCTGGACGTGACCGGCGGTCGCGTCGTGAAGGGCATCAATTTCGTCGAGCTGCGCGACGCCGGCGATCCGGTCGAGATCGCGGCCCGCTACAACGAGCAGGGCGCCGACGAACTGACCTTCCTCGACATCACCGCGACCAGCGACGGCCGCGACCTGATCCTGCCGATCATCGAACGGGTGGCCTCGCAGGTCTTCATTCCGCTGACGGTCGGCGGTGGCGTGCGCACGGTCGCCGACGTGCGCCGGCTGCTGAACGCGGGGGCGGACAAGGTGAGCTTCAACTCGGCGGCGGTGGCCGATCCGGAACTGATCCGCGCGGCCTCCGACAAGTACGGCGCGCAGTGCATCGTCGTCGCCATCGACGCCAAGCGCCGCCAGAACGCCGACGGCAGCACCGGCTGGGACGTGTACACGCACGGCGGCCGCAAGAACACGGGTCTGGACGCCGTCGAGTGGGCGACGCGCATGGCTGAACTCGGCGCGGGCGAGATCCTGCTGACCAGCATGGACCGCGACGGCACCAAGAGCGGTTTCGACCTGGCGCTGACGCGCGCGGTGTCGGACGCGGTGGGCGTGCCGGTGATCGCCTCGGGCGGCGTGGGCTCCCTGCAGGATCTGGCCGACGGCATCACGAAGGGCGGCGCCGACGCGGTCCTGGCCGCGAGCATCTTCCATTACGGCGATCACACCGTCGGCGAAGCCAAGGCGCTGATGGCGTCGCAGGGCATTCCGGTCCGCCAATGAGCAACTCCAGTGGGCGAGCCAAGGGCCGCGAAGGCCGTGCGCGCGATCAGACTTCGGAGATCGACGGCTTGCGCCGCGCTGGCCGGCCCGGTCCTCGGGTGACGGTGGGCGACGGCGCGGTCAAGCCGCGTCCGCGCGAGGCGGGACCCGGCGAGGTCCGCATCGTCGGCGGCGTCTGGAAGCGATCCAAGCTGCCGGTGCCGTACGTGGTCGGTCTGCGTCCCACGCCCGACCGGGTGCGGGAGACGCTGTTCAACTGGCTGGGGCAGGACCTGGCGGGCTGGCGCGTGCTGGACGCCTTCGCGGGCAGCGGGGCGCTGGGTTTCGAGGCCGCGTCGCGCGGCGCGACCGGCGTGACCTTGCTGGAGCGCGATGCGACGCTCGCGAACGCGCTGCGTGCCAACCTCAAGCGGCTGGACAAGGACGGCGCGGTGCCGATGACGATCGCGAACGCGGATGCGCTCGCGTGGATGCGTCGCGGAACGCCGGGATCGTTCGACCTGATCTTCCTGGACCCGCCGTTCGCGGACGGACTTTTCGTCGACGCGCTCGCCGCGGCGGCGCCGCTGCTGGCCGAGAACGGCCTGATCTACCTGGAGTCGCCGGAAGCGATCGAAGCGCCGGCCGCGCTGGGCTTGTCCGTGTGGAAGGAAGGGCGGGCCGGGGCGGTGCATTACCGCCTGCTGCGCCGCGGCGGATAATCCGCCCCCATGACCTCCCAGATCCTGCTGACGGCCGTCTACCCCGGCACCTTCGACCCGATGACCCTCGGCCACGAGGATCTGGTGCGTCGTGCCAGCCGGCTGTTCGAACGCCTGGTGCTGGCGGTCGCGGCGGGCCATCACAAGAAGACGATGTTCAGCATCGATGAGCGCCTGGACATGGCGCGCCAGCTGGTGGCGCCGTTTCCGAACGTCGAGGTGGTCGCGCTCGAGGGTCTGCTGAGCCACTTCGTGCTGGCCAACGGCGGCAAGGTCGTGGTGCGCGGACTGCGGGCGGTCTCGGACTTCGAATACGAATTCCAGATGGCCGGCATGAACCGGCAGCTGATGCCAGAAGTCGAGACGGTCTTCCTGCCGCCGTCGGACCATTACCAGTTCGTCTCCTCGACCTTCGTGCGGGAGATCGCCACCTTGGGCGGCGAGGTCGCCAAGTTCGTTTCGCCGCTGGTGCGCGAGCGCCTGGCGGAGCGCGTCGCCAAGAACCGCGTGGAGCAGTAAGCCATGGCCTTGATGATTACGGACGAGTGCATCAACTGCGACGTCTGCGAACCCGAGTGCCCCAACCACGCCATCTCGATGGGCGAGGAGTACTACCAGATCGAGCCCAGCAAGTGCACCGAGTGCGTCGGGCATTTCGACGAGCCGCAGTGCGCGATGTTGTGCCCGGTGGCCTGCATTCCGGTCAATCCTGAGCACGTCGAATCGCGCGAGACGCTGATGCAGAAGTACGTGCGTCTGACCCGGCAGACAGCTTGAGTCATTCGCCTACTTGAACGGGCAATTGAAGCGCCGAACGCCTAGTCGCAAGATCACCGCCTTCTGATTCCGGAACTCGACAGAGCGTCGTGAGACGTGCCGGGATCGTTTCAATGGAAGGACGGTGGTGATGGCGGATATCAATGACGTCGCAGACTATCTGATCGTGCAGCTGAGCGAGGCGGGAGAGATGCCCAGCGTTCACCGGCTTCACAAGTTGCTCTATTACGTCCAGGGCTGGCACTGGGCGGTGCATGACAGGCCGCTCTTCCCGGAGCGTTTCCAGGCTTGGGTTCACGGTCCGATCTGCCGGCAGCTGTTCGACCGTTTTTCGGCTAGCCGTTCGCTCTATGCCGGGGTCGGCATGGAGGACGTGCGCGACGGCTTCGCAGCCAGCACGCTCACGGCGGAGGAGCGCAATCACATCGACAAGGTGATCGATGGATACGGCATCTATCCGACCTTCCAGCTCATGCGCATGTCCAGGGAAGACTCTCCCTGGCTGAAAGCCCGAGGTCGACTGCCCCTGGAGGCCCGCTGCGAAGCGGAACTGGACGACGACGAGATGCGCAGGTGCTTCCGGGCACAGATGGAGGAGACTGATGAAGTTCAAACCCGTCTGTCGGTCGCCTGAACGCGGCTACCGGCCGCCCGACGGCCGTGGGGGAAGTGTCGAGACGACGCATCCGTCCATGCGGCGTACGCGTTCTTCGAAGAATCCTCCTTGGTCCTTCGGCTTTCGGCTCTTCCGCGAGATCAAGTACTTCGGTTTCGAGTCTGCCGAGATCGACCGGCGTTGGCTCGTCTCGGTACTTCATCGCCTGAGTGAGCTCTCCGGGCTCCGCGTCCTCGATGTGATGAACGATCGGTTGCTGCGTGAAGGCACGCTGCGGATCCATGACATCGATTGGACGGCCAGGGGCGTTCCGATTCGTCCCGAAGATCTCGATTGGATCGATCAAGATCAGCGTCGACCGGGCAGCGAGTTCGTTCTATTGCAGATCGCTGTGTCCAAGGCCGAGGGACGATTGATCGGTTTCTTCGATTCCGACGAGATCTTCCAGATCGTGCTCTTCGATCCCCTGCACAACGCGCAGCCCAGCAAGTTCAATGACTACAAGGTCCGCCTGTCCAAGCCGCTCGGCTGTGAGGTGACCGCGCTGCGGCATGAGGTGGCGCAGGTGATGGCGAAGAGTCGCGAACGCGATTGCGGATGCGAGGCCGATCTTGCTGCTGCGCTGCAATGGCGCCGCGACCAGCGCGGCAGCGCGATCGTGATGCCGGTCATCGACGGCACCGAGATCGAGGATGCCGATCGACTCATCGCTGAAGGCCGTGTCGGCAGCTACCGAGACATCTTTGCAGCCGGCCTCGTGGCCGTGTTGGAGAGACGTCTCGATAGCTGAGGATGGGGCTGGGGACGAGCCCGCAGCGGGCGTCGGAACTCACAGTTCCCAGCGCTCCGAGTAGCTCGGCGGGCGCGGCCACTGCTCGGCTTGAGGCGCTCGGCCGGGATGCTCCCGCGCCCACCGCCGCGCCAGCATCCATCCGCCGTGGCTGACGACCAGCGCGCCGCCCGACCACGTCGAGGCGCGCTGGAGCAAGGCCGTCAGCGACTCGCCGCCCTCCGGCGCGAAGCGCGCGAAGTCCGCGACCCAGGCGTCGATCTCGTTCTTCGGAATGTCCGTCCATGGCCGGCCGTCCCACGCGCCGAAGTCGATCTCCGCGAGCGCCGCATCGACGCGATGCCGCCATCCCCAACGCTTCAGCCATCGCCCGACATCGGCGCAGCGCAGCAGCGGCGACGTCCACACCTCATGCGGCAACCGGTGACGGCGCGCGTGGGCCTGGATGCGCCGCGCGAGCCGCTTGGCGCGGCGCCGTTCCACCGGCAGGTCGCAGCGAGCGCCGACGCACAGACCCTGCGCCCCTTCGGGCCGCGGATGCCGCCAGACGACGAGGGTGGTGTCGTTGCCGGCAGGCGCGCTGGCGCTGGCACGCTCACTGCCGCTCATGGTCAATCCGCCGGGAACAGCGGCGCCATCGCCAGGAACGCCAGCAAGGCGCCCAGCTCCACGACCTGCTGCGTCGCGCCCAGCGTGTCGCCGGTGTAGCCCTGCAGACGGCGTTCCAGCATCGACTGCATGTAGAAGGTCAGTCCCGCGGACACCACCACCGCCGCCAGCATCTCGGGCACGTTCTCCGGCGTGATCCACGCGCCGGCGATCGTCGCGAGCACCACCAGCGCCAGCGCAATGGCAAGACCTGGCCCGCTGATCTGCGTCGCCAGCGGCTTGGCCTTCGCGTGCTCGGCGTCGCCGGCGTAGGGCAGCGCATGCAGCAGCCACACCGGCGCCGCGCGCGAGGCGACGTGCGCCCACACGAGGGCCAGCATCGCGAGCGTCGGATCGATGTCCGCGAGTCCGAGCAGCACCGTCGCCTTCAGGCCCAGCACGAGGATCAGGCCCAGCGCGCCGTAGCTGCCGATGCGCGAGTCCTTCATGATCGTCAGCGCCTTCTCGCGCGTGACCGCGCCGCCGAGCGCATCGCAGCTGTCGGCCAGTCCGTCCTCATGGAAGCCGCCGGTCAGCCAGACGCTAGCCGCCATCGCGAGCCCCACGGCGACCGTGGCCGGAAAGAGCTGCAAGGCGCCCCACAGCACCAGTGCCGAGCAACCGCCGACGACCGCGCCGACCAGCGGGAAGTAGCGCGCGCACTGTTGCAGCCAGGCGGGCTCGAACCCGACCCAGCGCGGCACGGGCACGCGCGTGAAGAACTGCAGGGCGACGAAGAAGAGGCGGACTTGATGCATGGACGCGGACCGGGAAACCGGCCGCGATGATAGGGCGCTTCAGCGCGTGCGATCCCGTTCCAGCAAGCCCTCATACGCGATCGCGACATTGGCGCAGAAGATGTCGAGCATCTCCCGCCCCTCGTCGTCGAGCGGATCCGACAGCACCATGTACAGCAGGCTCTCGTTGCCCGAGTGCGTCCGGTAGTAGCCGATGAAGCGTCCGTCCACGAAGCTGCTCGCGCGGCTCGACAGCGCGCGGTCCAGCGCCTCGCGCACGTCGACGGGCAGGTCCGAGACCTGGGCGTCGGCGAGCAGCCCCTGGTACTCCGACGTGGCCGCCAGCACCTGCAGCCGGCCTTCCGCGTGCGAGGCGGCATACATGCGGCTCGCGCACAGCCCCTGCGCCTGGTAGCCGAGCATGTGCCCGACCTGCTCCAGCAGCGCCGACGCGAAGTGGCGCAGGTTGCTCGAGTCGTGGATCTGCGTGATCGCATCGATCGAGCGCCGCAGCGCCGCGCGCGATTGCGACAGGATCACGATGTCCCGGTACGAGCGCAGCGCCGAATAGAAGACCGTGATCAGCTTGCGCTTGGTCAGCTCGGTCTTCTCCTTGTAGTCGTTGATGTCGTAGGTCTTGATGACGTGTTCTTCGGGCGCCTGGCCCGGCTGCCCGGTGCGCAGCACGATGCGCACGTGGCTGTTGCGCAGCTCCTCGCGGATGAAACGCGCCACGTCCAGCCCGGCGTGTTCCGACTCCATCACCACGTCGAGCAGGATCAGCGCGATGTCCTGGCGATCGCGCAGCAGATCGCGCGCTTCCGCGCCGTTGTAGGCATTGAGGAACTGCAGCTTCCGCCCTGCGAACTCGAAGTCCGCCATGACCAGCTGGGTCACCTGATGCACCGCCGGATCGTCGTCGACGATCATCACCAGCCAGGGATCCAGCGTGCGCGTGCGGGTTTCCTCCCCGGGATCCGGCAGCTCGTCGGCGAACACCATGTCGGTCATCGGTTCCTCCCTGCTGATTTTGTCGCGGGCCATTATCAACAGCCGAGGTGACATGGGAAGCCTGGATTTCAGCAGGGCGGCTCCAGCGGCATCGGCCCGGTGCGGTCCCTGCCTTGCCGTGTACGTTTGGCCTCGTACATGCGCATGTCGGCGCATTCCACCAGCGCCGTCGCGTCGCGCCAGTCCTCCGGGCAGCGGGAGGCCCCCATGCTGGCCCGCAGCGGCAGCACGCGATCCATGTAGGGGAAGGCGCCCTCGACGGCCGCATGGATGCGCTGCAGCGTCGCTTCCAGCGTGGTCGGCGATCCCGCGTGGGTCAGGAGGATGGCGAACTCGTCGCCGCCCAGCCGCGCCACCGTGTCCGACTCGCGCGTGGTGCCGGCCAGCCGGCGGCTGAACTCGATCAGCGCGGCGTCCCCGGCCGCATGGCCCAGCGTGTCGTTGATGTGCTTGAGTCCGTCCATGTCCAGCAGCACCACGGCGATCGGCGGATCGCCGCGCTCGACCTCCGCGGTGGCATGGCGCAGCCGGTCCATGAACAGCGAGCGGTTGGCCAGGCCGGTCATGTCGTCGTGCGTGGCGCGGTGGAAGAGGTCGTCGCGCCCGTAGCGCGTGGCCCAGTACATCGCGGCGCCCAGCACCTTGGACATCAGGGAGAGCACCTCCACCTCCCGGTTGCCGAAATTGCGCACGCGCGACGAGAAGGCTTTCAGCACGCCGACCGGCGTGCCCTGGTGCGACAGCGGCAGCACGACCATGGAGCGCAGCCCGACGCGCTTGCAGGCCTCGAGGTCGACACGACCGTCGGTGTCGACGTCCTCGCAGATCAGCGGGATGCCCTGGCGCAGGCAGGTGCCCGACAGGCTGCCGTCGCGGCGCACGCGCACGCCGAGCTGGTGGCTGGCGGCGCCGGCGACGGCGCGGTAGACCAGGTCTTCGCCCTCGGCGAGCTCGATGGCGGCGCCGTCGGCGTCGACGAGCTCCAGCGTGCCGTGGACCGACAGCGACATCACGCCCGCCAGGTCCAGCCCGAGCTGGGCGACCTGGCTGTGGATCTCGATGATGCGGAGTAGCGCTTCCCGGCTCGGCATCGCCCGCCCCGAAAGGACCGCTCCCTGTCCCACGACGGCCACCTCCGCGCGCGCACTGGGTGCGTCGATGCGCGGGACCACCTGCCGTCGTGCCACCAGTCTAGACCTGGCGCCCGCACGATCCACCCCCTGTTTCCGGTGACGTTGCGGCCGGGCACCGCCGCGTCTCGGGGAATCTCCCGATGGGGGCCATGTCTTTACGCTGCGGATACGAGGGATGCGCAGAATCGCGCCCCATGTCAGAAAACAAATCGACTCCGGCTTCCGCCGCCCCCGCCGCCCCCGCCGCTTCCGCAGCGATCGTGCCGTTCACGCCCTACCAGAAGCTCGCCGCGGGGCTGATGGCGCTGCTGCAGTTCTCTGTGGTGCTCGACTTCATGATCATGTCGCCGCTGGGCGTGATGATCATGCCGGCGCTGCGGATGAGCTCCGGCGAGTTCGGCCTGGCCGTCTCCGCCTACGCCTTCAGCGCCGGCATCGCCGGCCTGCTCACGGCCGGCTTCGCCGACCGCTTCGACCGCAAGCGCCTGCTGCTGTTCTTCTTCTGCGGCTTCCTGCTGGGCACGCTGTGGTGCGGGCTGGCGACGAGCTTCCCCTCGCTGCTGGCGGCGCGCATCGTCACCGGGCTGTTCGGCGGCGTCATCGGTTCCATCGTCATGGCGATCACCGCGGACCTGTTCCCGCCGGCGCAGCGCGGCCGCGTGATGGGCCTGCTGCAGGGCGGCTTCGCGGCCAGCCAGGTGCTGGGGCTGCCGTTCTCGATCTTCCTGGCGTCGCGCTTCGACTGGCATGCGCCGTTCATCGCGATCGTGCTGTTCGGGCTGCTCGCGGCGCTGGTGATCGCCTTCAAGCTGCAGCCGGTGAACGCGCATCTCGGCGCGGCCGGTACCGGCCAGCACAGCGCGGCGCGGCACCTGTTCCAGACGGTGCGCATCCCGCGCCAGCAACTGGCCTTCGCGCTGACCGCGCTGCTGACCACCGGCGGCTTCATGCTGATGCCTTTCGCCAGCGCCTTCGTCGTGCACAACGTCGGCATCCCGCTGGACCACCTGCCCATCATCTACCTGATCACCGGCATCTGCACCCTGGTGTTCTCGCCGCTGATCGGCCGGCTGTCGGACCGCATCGGCGCGATGCCGGTGTTCTACGCGGGCTGCGCGATCACCATCGCTACGGTCGCGTTCTACACGCACCTCGGCACCTCGCCGCTGTGGGTGCTGATCGTGGTCAACGTGGTGATGTTCGTGGGCATCTTCTCGCGGATGATCCCGGCCCAGGTGACGCTGGCGGGCGTGCCCGCGCCGGAGCAGCGCGGCTCGTTCAACGCGATCAACTCCGCGCTGCAGCAGCTGGCCGGCGGCCTCGCCTCGCTGGTGGCCGGGCACATCGTGCACATCGGTCCGGACGGCCACGTGAACGACTTCCCGTACGTGGGGTATGTCGTCATCGCGTCGACCCTGGTCGCGGCGCTGCTGATGCGCCAGCTCGTGCGCGGACGGCCGGCAGGCGGCGTGCCAGCCACGGTCAAGGCGGGCTGAGTTCGCGTGCCGATCCGTGACGGAAGTCACGGACGGCGCGGGCTTCTTGTCGATCCGTCTAGAGTGAACCCTCGGGCGGGGGGCATTGGTTACAAGTGTGGAACATCCGCTCTCTAGAATTCAGGGTTTTCACCGACCCGGAATTCGAGCATGTCCATCGTGATCCGGCGCCTGAGCGGCGCTTTCGTCCTGTCCGCCGTGGCGATGACGTCGCTGTCCGCCACCGCCGCCGGCCCCGCCGTCGACACGATGGCCCGCATCAAGGATTCCAAGACGATCACGCTGGGCGTGCGCGAGGCGTCGCGGCCGTTCTCGTTCGTCAACGAGCAGAAGCAGGGTCAGGGCTACTCGGTCGACCTGTGCCTGCAGGCCGTCGATGAGATCAAGAAGGAGCTGAAGCTCCCCGAGCTGAAGGTCAACTACGTCGTCGTCTCCGGCGCGGACCGCATCCCCAAGCTGCAGAAGGGCGAGATCGACCTGGAATGCGGCTCGACGACCAACACCAAGGCGCGTCAGGAGCAGGTCGACTTCAGCTACACGATCTTCGTCGCGGGCATGCGCGTGCTGATCCCGAACGGGTCGCGGGTCGAGTCGATCAAGGACCTGGACGGCATGACGATCGCGCTGGCCAAGGGCACGACGTCGGAGAAGCTGTTCACGCAGCTGAACACGTCGGGCGAAGCCAAGATGCAGCTGGTCCAGTACCCCAACAACACCGATGCCTTCAAGGCGCTGCGCGAGGGCAAGGCCCGCGCGTTCGCGCAGGACGACGCGCTGCTGCTGGGCCTGGCGTCCAAGGACAAGGCGCTGGACAGCCTGAGCCTGGGCCAGATGGCCTTCTCGGTGGAGCCCTACGGGATCATGATGCGCAAGGGCGACGCCAAGCTGGCGGCGGCCGTGGACCGCGCGCTGAGCCGCGTCTACAGCAGCGGCGAGATCGAGCAGCTCTACAACAAGTGGTTCCAGACCTCGGCACTGTCGATCCCGATGAACCGCCTGACGCGCGACGGCTTCAAGCGTCCGAACCGCGAAGCGGGCGTGGCGATGCTGCTGGGTTATTCGATCTGAGCGTCGATCTGATCGATCCCCTCGGATCCTGGTGAGCAAGCGGACCTTCGGGTCCGCTTTGCATTGGCGGGCCGGAAGCGCGAGCCTGGCGGCAAGACCTGGACCCGCGTGGTCCGGACCGACTCCCTAGCCCTTGGGGGTCGCATTCAAGCGCATCGCCGGGACACTGCGCCTTCCCGTTCCTGCAGGAAGACCATGCGCTGTCCCGAAGTCGTCCGTCGTTGTTCATCGATCCTGGGTTGTGTTGCATCTGGCATCGCCTTTCGCGCCGCACTGGTCGCCGCGCTGCTGACACCCCTGGCGCCCGCGCATGCCCTCGACGTGCCGTCGGGCTGGACGCAGCGAGTACATGAAGACGGGTTGCTGCTGCAGCCCGCCGATCTGCCGCCGGGCAAGGTGATGCAGTTGTGGGTCGCGCCACCCATGGACACGGGGCGCGACGAAGGCTTCGCTGCGCTCGCGCGTCTCAAGGATCCGATGCGCGGTCTGGGCGCGACGGGCCAGCCGGCCTGCAAGCCGCCGCAGAGGCTGCAGGCCGGCGTGGTGCTCCAGAACTGCGTGGCGACCGTCAACGGCGCGCCCATCGAGACGCAGATCTACCTGCGCCCGGCGCGCAACGGCCAGGTCGAATGGCTGCGGCTCGCGTTCTCGCAGGATGAGGCCTTGCTCCAGCAATACGGCGGCGGGTTGAAGTCCCTGACCTCGAAGTCGAACGAGCTGTGGCCTGCGTTGAAGGCGCTCGCCGGGGATGAGCGAAAGCGTCGCGAGGAAGGCGAGCGGGCCGCCGCGCTGGAGCGTCGTGCGGCGGCGGATCGCGCCATCCATGTGGCGCCGGGCAAGGGCGTCGCGGAGCGCGACATCGCCGTCCTGCTCTGGACCTGGTACCAGCCCAGCGGCGAGAGCCTGGTCGAGAACCTCCACCTGCTGCTGAAGGACGGCACCGGTTACCGGAATCTCGACCTGCCGCCGGACGAGTTCGACATGGCCGCGGCGCGTCGTTTCAAGCCGGAGCGCGTGATCCAGTGGCGCCGCAGCGGCGGCGACTGGCAGATCAAGGACCATGACGACAAGGACTGGCGCACGATCAGCGGCACGCCCGCGACGCCGGCCTCGGCGGGGCAGCGGCTGGACGGCACGTTCACGCACTCCTGGTATTCGATCCTCGGCGGCGGCAGCTCGCAGAACCGTTTCCATTTCCAGCCGGACGGCAGCTTCGAGCAGACTGGCAAGTCGGTCTTCGGCACCGGCGCCATGGCCGCGGCGAACGGCGTGGCGGGCATGGCGACGAACACCTATTCGCGCGGTGGCAGCACGACGACCTCATCGGTCAGTGCCGTCGGTGCGGGCGCCGGTGGCGCGCAGCGACAACGTCGCAACGGCGCCGACTTCGCGGGCCGCTACCGGCTCGACCGCTGGACGATGACCGTCGAGCGCGAGAACGGCGAGCAGGATCGCGTGCTCTTCGCGTTCAACGGCGAGAAGCAGCGGGCGGTGTTCATCAAGGATCAGGGCTATTCGAAGTAGGCCGCGAATGAGCGACGACGTTCTCGCAGGGCTGCCGCCAACGGAGCCGGATCGGTGGTTGCGGTCGCTCGGACCGTTCGAGGACGAGCAGGGGAATCACTTCCGGCTCGCCATCGACTGCACGCTGGCCCCATCGAGCTGGCCGGGCCGGAAGAAGCGCCTGCTGGCGGCGCTCGGTCTGCGACGCGCCGCGGAGCGGATCTCGCTGCAGGCGCGCATCGAGATCGAGCTGTTCGCGATCCAGCCCATTCACGGCGACCTCGTCGATCGCGACGGCGTACCCCGCGAGGACCTGTTCGTTCAGGGACCCCCGCGCATTCGTGACCTCCAACTGGAAGTCTCGTACGGGCAGGGGATCCAGTACTACCTGCTCACGTTGGTGACCGACCGGGGAATGGCAACATTCCCGTCGTTTGAAGCCGCCGTGCGGTGGACCCTGCTGCGCAATCCCTGATCAACAGATCGATGAGCAGGCTCCCCTGCGTCGCATAGGTCCACTTGTCCGTCTTGAGCAGCGTCGCGATGGGCTTGCCGGCATCGACCGAACGATCGATCAACGCGACGTCGTAGGTCTTCGTCGCGTCGTCGAAGACGACCTCCGCATCCATCGATCGCTTCAGCGTCACCGCCACGCGTCGCTGGTCCTTCCCGCTGCCTTGCTCGACCTCCAGCGCGCAACCGTCGCGCAGCGCGTAGCGCCAGCGCGGGCCGGGCGAATCCCGGCCGACGACGTTGAGCTCGGCGACGCGTTCGGCGTTGTTCATGTCGAAGGGGCTGACCAGCGGCCGGTCCTCGCCGGGATAGCCCTCCGAGCACGACACGAGCAGCGGCACCAGGACCAGCACGACCGCCACCCGAGCGACGTCACGCCATGACATCGGCGACCTCCGCGACCTCCACGACACGCGACGCCAGCACCTTGTCGATGGTCTTGCCGTCCATGTCGACGATCTCGAAGCGCCAGCCTTCCCATTCCACCGTGTCCGCCTCGCGCGGCAGCCGGCCGGTGAGCAGCATCATCATCCCGCTCAGCGTGTGATACCGGCCGCGCTCTTCCTCCGGCACCTCGTCGAGGTTCAGGCGGTCCTTCAACTCCGGCACCGGGATGTGGCCGTCGAGCAGCCAGGAGCCGTCCTCGCGCTGGACCGCCCAGGCGGACGCCGGATCGCGCGGCTGGAACTCGCCGGTGATCGCCTCGACCAGGTCGTGCAGCGTGACCAGGCCCTGCACCTCGCCATACTCGTCGATCACGAAGGCCATGTGCACGGCGGACAGCCGGAAGTTGGCCAGCAGCTCCATGCCGGTCAGCGTCTCCGGCACGTACAGCGCCGGCGCGAGGCGCTCATCCAGGCGCGGCTGGCGCTGGCGCAGCATCTCCGACAGCAGCTGGCGTGCATTCACGACGCCGACGATGTCATGCAGCCCGCCGCGCACGACCGGGAACAGCGCGTGGTCGGAAGCCTCGATGCGCGCGAGCGTCGTTTCCATCGGATCGTTCAGGTCCAGGCAGACCACGTCGCGGCGCGACACCATCAGCGAGCCGATCTGACGGTCGTCCAGCCGGAAGACGTTGCGCACCATCGCGTGCTCGTGCGACTCGATCACGCCGGCGCTGGTGCCTTCGGCGAGCACGGCGTGGATCTCTTCCTCGGTGACGTTGAACGCCGCCGACTGCTTCACGCCGAGCAGGCGCAGCAGCGCGTTCGTCGAGCCCGACAGCAGACGCACGAAGGGCTTGGTCGCGACGGCGAGCGCCGCGATCGGGCGCGCGACCAGGCGCGCGACGGCCTCGGGGTTGGACTGTCCCAGGCGCTTGGGCACCAGCTCGCCGAGCACGATCGAGAAGTAGGTGATCAGCACGACGACCAGGCCGGTCGCGGCGCCGCTGGCGTATTCCGCCGGCACGCCATGCGAGGTGATCCAGAGGGCCAGCGGCCCGGCGAGCGCGGCCTCGCCGACGATGCCGTTCAGCACGCCGATCGAGGTGATGCCGATCTGGATCGTCGACAGGAAGCGGGTGGGATCCTCACCGAGCTTGACGGCGGCGGCGGCGGCGCTGTCGCCGTCGTCGATGAGTTTCTGCAGGCGTGCACGGCGCGCGGTGACCAGTCCGATCTCGGACATGGCGAACAGGCCGTTGAGCAGGATGAGGAAGAAAAGTAAGGCGATTTCCATGATGGATGAGGAAGGGGCGCCGGTCCGCCGGGCCTCGGGGACGAGGCGCGCGGCGGGGACGGCGCAGACGCACGCGAGCGCGGAATGCGCGGCGCGTGCCGATGGGGAGGGGCAGGGGGCGGAGGCGGCGGAGCGCCTCGGAGCGGGCTACACGGGACGCGTCAGGCGCGCGGCGGCCGCAGCAGCGGCTGCGTGCAGCGCTGAGGCTCGTGCAACTGGGGCGTGGGGAGCGGATTCATCTGCGGCGGCGCGACGCGCATAGGTCGCGCGTCGGGTTTGAAGTGATCGGGCATGTCGTCCGAGGTGTCGCCGAGCTCGAAGAGCAGGGCGGCGATGTCGGCGGCCTGTTCGTCGTCGGCGCCTGGTTGCGCCGCGGCGATGGCGATGGCCGCAGGATCGGCCGGTTGCCCGTCGACCAGCAGATGCTGCGCATGCGCGACGCCCGCGACGAACATCGTCACGCCGGCGGCGGCGATGCCGTACGCGGGGACGAGGATCGTCAGGACGAGGATGCGGAGCCAGCGGGTCACAGGCGGCATTCTATCGAGCCGCCTCGGTGGACGGGGCGGCGGGCCAGATCTGCCATCGGAGTTGTATAGTGCAACTTTCCAGCGAGCGAATTAATCCCGAACCCAAATGACGTCCGAACCTTCGCGCCGGAAACCACAGCCCGCTTCTACGAGCCCGTCCTTTCCTCTGCCGTTCACGACAGTCGACGTGGTGATCTTCTCCGTCGTCGAGGATCAACTGCGCGTGCTGCTGGTCCAGCGGCCATCGAAGGAAGGCGAGCCGTTCCCCGATCGCTGGGCCTTGCCGGGCGGCTTCGTGGACATCGACCGCGATCGCGATCTGGAGGCCTGTGCGCGACGCAAGCTGTCGGAGAAGACGGGCGTCGCCAGTCCGTACCTGGAGCAACTCGGCAGCTGGGGCGGCAGGGACCGCGATCCGCGCGGCTGGTCCGCGACCCATGTGTACTTCGCGCTGATCCCCGCCGAGGGCGTGAAGCTGGCCAAGGGCGCGAACGCCGCGGACGTGGGCTGGTTCGAAGTGGAGACGCTGCTGAAACGCCCGCGTCTGGCCTTCGATCACGCCGCGATCCTGAAGACCGCCGTCGAGCGGCTGCGTGGCAAGGTGGAGTACACGTCGCTGCCGGCCTTCCTGTTGCCCGAGGCCTTCACGCTGCCGCAACTTCAGCGGATGTACGAGGTCGTGCTGGGGCGTCCGGTGGACAAGAGCGGTTTCCGCACGCGGATGCTCGCGGCCGGATTCCTCGACGAAGCAGGGCCGATGGCCGGCGACGCCAACCGGGCCGCCATGGGCTATCGCTTGCGGGATCGCAAGAGCGCGGTGGTGTTCCCGCGGACCTTCAGTCCAAGGCAGGGAGAGTGAGCTTGGCCAGCGAGCGCTGAGGACTCTCGATCAGAAATCCCGCGTGTCGCACCGACTCGCGCGGATTGCCGGCGCCACGTATCGCGCGAACGCGCCCCGTCGAGCGGGCGATCCCGACCGCTCCCATCGCCTCGGACGATGTCGGCACGGCCGCAGCGATCGCGGGGCGATTTTTCCAGGCTGGACGCAAGCCGTCGCGCGCCCCCTCATCCTTGCAGGAACGGCTGGATCCACCGTTCGAAGGCGTCTTGCCATTCCCGCTGCGCGGCCTCGAGGATCGCTTCCGGATCGTCGACCGGCGCCAGTTGCAGATGTTCCCCCAGCCACGCGATGTAGACGTCGAGGCCCTCGCTCTTGCGGTAGTGATGCTCGCTGCGGAAGTAGTGGATGCGATCGAAGTCGATGAGCGGCTCCACGTCGCAGGTGCTGACGCGCAGCAGCTCGCGTACGTCGCGCGCGACGATCCATTCGCCGCCTTCATCGCCGAAGGCCACGACCGGCCAGCGGTCGGGCATCGGCGGCTGCGACGGATCCGGATTCCACAGCGCGTAGAAGGAGCCCGACGCGCTCGCCCGCGCGAACGGGATCAACCGGGACAGGAAGGCGGGGTCCGACGACCAGCCATGGCGCAGGCCGTCATGGTCGTCAGCGGTCAGCGTCAACGCTGCGGAATAGTTGCCGTAGCCGATCTCGTCCTGGAAGCGCAGCAGCGCCCGGAGGGATTCGGGAACGGGCAGGCCGCCGAAGGGCGCGGCGAAGTCGGTCGGGTCGATCATGGGAGAGGAACGGGAGTCGGTACAACGACCGGCTGGACCCGGCCGACCCCGCCGCTCTGGACAGCAGTGGAGTCGCCGAGAATCTAGCGCCCATCGGGGTTCCCGGGACGTGACCTTCGTCCACTCCGGCGCCGATGTCCCTCAACCCGGCGTCGCACGCCGAGCGTGCGCCAGCGCACCATGACGGGCGCCGACGCCGTGCGCCTCACCAGGCTTGTGCGGCGGGCGTGCCCTGGTGGTAGCGCATCTGCCAGCCTTCGGCCGTCTTCAGCCACAGCGAGGACCGCAGCGTGTGATGCGCCAGCGAGCCGTCCTCCTGCCGATGCGCCGAGCGATAGGTCAGCAAGGCCGCGTCGGGCGCGATCGGTGCGATGCGGAACTCGTCGGGCAGGATCTTCGGCGGCTCGTGGTCGTCGGCGAGCCAGCGGATGATGGTCTCGCGGTCGTACTGGCGGCCGGAGCGGCCGACCTCGTGGAAATCCGGGTGCAGCAGTTGCGACAGCCGCTCGGCGCTGCAGCGCACACCGGGATGGTGGAGCTCGACCTCCAACGCGCGGAGTGTGTCGAGCAGGGAGCGTTCGGTGTCGGACATGGCGGAGCGGGATCGTGGGGGATGAGGTGGCGCAGCGAGCATAGCGGCGCCGCTTCTCAGCCCGGCGTCAGGTCTTGTCGCTCACGCCCGCCGAATCGAAGCTCGCCATCTCGGCCAGCACGCGGCAGGCCGATTCCAGCAGCGGCCAGGCCAGCGCCGCGCCGGAGCCCTCGCCCAGACGCAGGCCCAGGTCCAGCAGCGGCTGCGCCTGCAACGTGTCCAGCATCAGCCGGTGGCCCTGCTCGTTGGAACGGTGCGCGAAGATGCAGCGCTCCAGCACCGCCGGCTGCAGTTTCGCCGCGACCAGCACCGCCGCGCCGGTGATGAAGCCGTCGACGACGATCACCCGGCGCTCCAGCGCCGCCTGCAGCACCGCGCCGACCATCATCGCGATCTCCAGCCCGCCCAGCGCGGCCAGCGCCGCCATCGGCTCGGTCGCGCGCGGATGCTTCTCCAGCACGCGCGCCAGCACGTCCAGCTTGTGACGCAGCTGCGCGTCGTCGAGGCCCGTGCCGCGTCCGACGCAGTCCGCCAGCGGATACCCGCCCAGCCGCGACAGCAGCAGCGCCGCCGACGAGGTGTTGCCGATGCCCATCTCGCCCAGCAGCAAGGCGTTGCCGGGCCGCTTCTGCAGCAGCGTCTTGCCGGCGGCGACGGCCGTCGCGCATTCGTCGACCGTCATCGCCGGTCCGGCCAGCATGTCGCGGCTGCCCATCGCGATCTTGGCGATCAACAGGCCCGGACGCGGCTCGAAGGTGTGACGCACGCCAGCGTCGACGACGCTCAGCTGCAGCCCGTGCTGGCGCGCCAGCACGGACACCGCCGCGCCGCCCGCCAGGAAGTTCTCCACCATCTGCCAGGTCACGTCCGACGGGAAGGCCGACACGCCGTGCGCGGCCAGCCCGTGATCGGCCGCGAAGACCATCATCTGCGGCTCCACCAGCTTGGGCTGCTCCGTGCCCTGGATCAGCCCCAGACGCAGCATCAAGCCCTCCAGCCGGCCCAGCGAGCCCAGCGGCTTGGTCTTGCGGTCGATGCGGTGCTGCAGCGCCGACGCCAGCGCCGCATCGTGCAGCGTGGGAATCGCGGGGATCAGGTCTTGCTTGGTCATGGGGACTTATCGGACTTCAAGGGGGGAGAGGGGAAAGGGGAGCGGAGGCGCTTGCGAGGACGGCTACGGCAATGGCGGCGTCGCGGACGGCGACAGCAGGCCCATCAGCACGCCGGGCGCGAAATGGCGGTCGATGTAGTCGGCCAGCTCGTCGAAGACCTGGTCGAGCGGGCGCGCCGGGCGGTCGAACAGCGCGGCCAGCACGCGGTCGTCCTCGAACAGGCCGTGCAGGTAGTGGCCGAGCACCGGCCCGTGCTGCCAGCCGACCGGCTCGCCGAGGCCGTCGAACAGCACCGGCCGCGCCGCGGGCAGGCCCGGGTGCTGCGCCGTGCGGCCGTGGTGGATCTCGTAGCCGCGTGCGACGGCGCCGTTCAGCGAGGACCACGGCGCGTCCAGCGTTGGCGCAAAGCGGCATTCGGCGTCGCGCAGCAGCTTTTCGCGCTCGAACAGCGTCACCAGCGGCAGCAGGCCCAGGCCGGGCGCGTTGCCGTCGAGCCCGTGCGGATCGACCAGCGCCTCGCCCAGCATCTGCAGACCACCGCAGATGCCCAGCACCCGCCGGCCAGCGGCGGCATGCGCCGCGACCGCGACGTCCAGCCGCTGCGCGCGCAGCCACGCCAGGTCCGCCGCTACCGCCTTCGAGCCCGGCAGGATGATCCAGTCGACGCCGTCGAGCTCCGCCGGCGTGCGGGCCCAGCTCAGGCGCACACCGGGCAGGTTGCGCAACGGCTGGAACTCGTCGAGGTTGGACAGCCGCGGATAGGCGATCACGGCAACGCGGACAGTCGCGCGTCCGCTGCCGTCAGTGCCGATGCCGGCACCGCCGGTCGTGCGGTCGTCGAAGACGCCGTCCTCCTCGGGCAGCCCGTGCCCGCGCCACATCGGCAGCGTTGCGAGCGTGGGCACGCCGGTCATCTGCTGCAGCATCTCCGGGCCGGGCGACAGCAGCGCCGCGTCGCCGCGAAAGCGGTTCAGCACGAAGCCGCGGATCAGCGCGCGCTCGTCCGCCGGCAGCAGCGCGTGCGTGCCGTACAGATGCGCGAAGGCACCGCCGCGGTCGATGTCGGTGACCAGCAGGCAGGCAGCGCCGGCCTCGCGCGCGGTGCGCATGTTCACGTAGTCGCTGCTGTGCAGGTTGATCTCGGCGGGCGAGCCGGCGCCCTCGATGACGACGACGTCGTTCTCGTCCAGCAGCGCGTGCAGCGCCCCGCGTGCGCGGGACCAGAGCGTTTCGCTGCGCTCGCGCCACGGCGCGCGGCTGAGCGCCTCGTCGACCTCGCCGAGCACGACGACCTGCGAGGCGGTGTCCTTCTCCGGCTTCAGCAGCACCGGGTTCATGCTCACCTCGGGCCGCGCGCGGGCGGCCAGCGCCTGGAAGTACTGGGCCGAGCCGATCTCGCCCTGGCGCCCGTCGATGCCTGGCACGACGCGCGCGTTGTTGCTCATGTTCTGCGCCTTGTACGGCGCCACGCGCAGGCCCTGTCGGGCGTACCAGCGGCACAGCGCCGTGGTCAGGAAACTCTTGCCCGCCCCGCTGGTGGTACCCAGCACCATGACGGCCCGTCCCCGCCGCTGCCCGACCGCGCCGTCGGGAGTCAGCGAGTCACCGTGGGGCCGGAATGGGGCATGGGGGTCCTGGAGGGATCCCCCATGCCCCGTGGAGAGCCCGCGCTTGGCGGGACGGACGACGTCATCCGACGCAGGACCGCTCACAGCGTTTCTCCCAACGGATGCGTGGTGTCGAACGCGCCATGGCGCGACGGCGGCGACGGCAGCGGTGTGTGGCCGCCGAAGGTGAACATCGCGGTCGCCAGCGCGTCGACCGCCTCCGGCGACTGCACCGACACGCGGACCAGTCCGGGCAGGCCGAAGGAGCTCGCGTCGCGCAGCTTGATGCCGAGCGCGCGCAGGCCTTCGAGCAGTGGCTCCGGCACGCCGTGCCACGGCGAGGGCAGGGCGGCCAGCCAGAAGTTGACGACGCCGCCGTCGATCTGGTCGAAGCCCATGTCCGCCATGCGGGCCCACTGCGCGGCGCGCCACTCGCGCAGCAGCGGGAGCGAGGCGTCGAGTTCGTCCCGGATGGACGGCGTGGTCCAGGCCTCGAGCAAGGCCTGACCCTCGGAGGACAGGACCCAGCTCGGCGCCAGCTCCGCGACGCGGTCGATCCAGAGCCCGTCGCGCGGGCCGATCAGGTAGGCGCCGCGCACGCCGGTCAGGCCGAAGGCCTTGTTGGGGCAGACCAGGCGCCAGGCGCCGTCGGCGATCGGCTGCGGCAGCGAGCAGGTGCCGGCCAGGCGCAGCGCGTCGTAGGCCTGGTCGACGACGAGCTGTGAGCCGCTCTGCCCGAGCGCGAGCGCCACGGCGGTCCATTCGGCGGGGCCGAAGCTCGCGCCGGTCGGGTTGTTGGGATCGCAGACCCAGACCAGCGAGGGAAGATCCAGGGAATCCGCGAGCTGGAACGCGTCGTCGTAGCCGGTCACCTGCAGGCCGAGCGCGTGCGCGGCGGCGGCGTAGTCGCCGAAGCCGGGCTGCGGCACGCAGACGCGGGTCACGCCGGACAGCATCGCGGCGAGCGTCAGGCGGCGGATCGCTTCCGAGCCGCCGGAGGCCGGCAGCACGCGCTCAGGCTCGACGCGGTGCCAGTCCCCCAGGCGGGCTCGCAGCGCGACGTAGGCGGGATCCGGATAACACAGCCGGTCGGCGCGCAGCACCGCGTCGAGCGCGGCCGGCGGCGGGCCCAGCGGATGGGCGTTGGTCGAGAAGTCGTGGAGCACCGGCGGCCCCGCGTCGGTGCCGCCGTGCATCAGCGAAGGGAAGCGGCTCACAGCGTGCTCCTCACGACCGCGAAGCCGCCGCGCAGCGCCGCGCCGCCCAGGGCCAGCAACGCGGCCAGGCCCAGCATCGCGCCTGCGGCGAGCCGTTGCGCCGTGACCATGTCTTCGGCGATGACGTCGCTGCCGGACGGATTGAGCCGATAGTGACCGGGCTTGCTCAGCGCGCGGCCGAGCCGCAACGCCATCGCGCCCATCGGCCAGCCGCCGTTGGGCGAGGGCGTGCGCGTGGCTTCGTGCAGCAGCGGCGCGAGCAGCGCGGGCCGCAACGCGACGAGCGCCAGTCCCGTGAGCCGCGCCGGGATCCACGACAGCACGTCGTCGGCGCGCGCGGCCCACTTGCCGGCCCATTCCCAGCGGCCGCGATAGCCCCACATCGCGTCGGCGGTGTTGGCGAAGCGGTACACCGCCGCGCCCGGCAGGCCGGCGATCATGAACCAGAAGAGCGGCGCGATGACGGAGTCGTTGAGGTTCTCGGCGAGCGTCTCGATCGCGGTCTCGCGGACCTCGAGCGCGGAGAGCTGCGTCGTGTCGCGGCTGACCAGGCGTGACAGCTGCGCGCGGCCTTCATCGAGCGAGCGCGACAGCGCGGTCTCGACGGCGGCGACCTCGTCGCGCAGCATGCGCCACGCGAGCATCGGCTTCAGCGCGAGTCCCAGCAGCAGTGCCGCGACGGCCAATCGCCAGCCGCCGAACCACGGCTCGAGTCCCGCGATGATCGCGTGCTCGATCGCCCAGGCGGTGACGGCGGACAGCGTGATGCCCACGCTCCACGCGAGCGCGCCGCCGATGAACGCCGCCTTTGCCGACATGCCGCACAGGCGGTCGCCGAAGAGGCCCAGGAAGCGACCCATGCCGACGACCGGATGCACGGCGGCCGGCGGCTCGCCAAAGCAGCGGTCGAGCAGCAGCGCGATCGGGATCGCGAGGGCGAGTAGCCAGGACATCGGACTCATGGGACGGGCGGAGAGAAGCGTCGTGAGGTGGCGAGAAACTTCGAAACGCGTCGAGTGATGGAGAAGGCGACGATGAAATCTGGCGCGCAGCTTAGCGGGCAGGACGCCGTAGGAGGGAAGTCAATCCTCAATTCCGCGTTGCGCCGGCACTCCTGCCTTGAAGTGGTGCTTGATCATGGTCATTTCTGTCACCGTGTCTGCCAGATCCATCAGTTCCTGCGGCGCGTTGCGCCCCGTCAAGCAGACGTGAACATGCGACGGCCGCGCGCGCAGAGTCTCCAGCACCGGCTCCAGCGGCAGCCAGCCGTAGCGCAGCGGATACATGATCTCGTCGAGCACGACGAGGAAGTGCTCGCCACCGAGGATCGTGGCCTTCGCGCGTTCCCAGCCGTCGCGCGCCAGTTGCGCCGAATGGTCCAGGTCCTTGCTCTTCCACGAGAAGCCGTCGCCCAGACCCTCGATCGGCACGCCGATCTGCTCGAACAGCCGGTGCTCGCCGAAGCGCGCGCTCGGCACCTTCATGAACTGGTAGATGTGGACCTTGCGTCCGCGCCCGTGCGCGCGCAGCGCCAGGCCGAAAGCGGCGGTGCTCTTGCCCTTGCCGTTGCCGGTGTGGACGATCACCAGCCCGCGGCGCTCGCCGTCGGGAATGATGCGCACGCGGTCGACGGGCGGTTTTTCGATTTCCATGTCGTGCTCCGGAGAATGGGACCTATCGAGGATCAACTCGGTGTGCTCCCTCTCCCGCTTGCGGGAGAGGGTGGGGGTGAGGGCCAGCGGCGGTGGAAGTCCTGAAGCCTCTTCAGATCCGCGCGCGCAGGCTGAGTCGGAAGGTGCGCGGCTCCATCGGGTGCACGAGCCGCCCGTTGATGCCCTCGCCGTTGTTGCATCCCGCGCCTTCCGCGCGCGTGCAGGCCGCGCCCCAGTACTCGATGTCATTGGCTTTCGTGTCGAAGAGGTTCAGCACGTCCAGCCCGAGCTGCCAGCGGTCGCTGAGCTGATACCCCAAGCGCCAGTTGGCGGTGAACACCGCCTTGGACTTCTGCGTGCCGGTTTCCTCGAGCGCATAAGCGCCCAGGTAACGCAGCTTGAAGCCGCTCGACCACGGCCCCGACGGCGCCCAATTCGCCGACATCGACGCCGACCACGGCACCGCGTTGGGCACGCGCTTGCCGCTGCCGAACTCGGTCTCCGTCGCCTCGACGAAACGCGCCCGCGACCAGGCCACGTCCGCATCGATCAACCAGTCGCGGCCGATCTGCACGTCGTTGGACCATTCCAACCCCAGGCGCTTGGACGCGCCGCGCGCCTCGGTCACGCCCTCGTCGCCGACGAAGACCAGCTCCGACGCCAGGTTGGCCTGCCACAGCGCCAGGCTGGTGGCCCAGCTCTTCACGGGCTTGGTGCGCAGGCCCAGCTCGGTGCTTTTGGTGCGCGCCAGCAGCGGCAGCGTGTCGGTCGCGCTGCCGTCGGCGGGGTTGGTCGTGGTCGTCGCGCCGCGCGCATCGTTCGAGCGGAATGCGCGCGCCCAGTGCAGGTACAGCTCGGTGTCCGCCGCGACGCGCGCGATCAGGCCCAGCTTCGGGCTGAACTGCGACTGGCTCGCCTTGCCGCCGTTGTCCATGTTGAACTCGCCGCCGGTGGGCGAGACCGTCGCGCGCATCGTGTCCCAGCGCGCGCCTACGGTGCTGCGCAGCCAGTCGGTCCAGCGGCTGCCCAGCTCGACGAAGACGCCGGCGCTGTCCTGGCTGACGCGGTCCTCACGCACGGTGTGCGTGCGCACGCGGTCCACGGTGTCGTACAGCCCGAGCGTGCCGATCTTGTCGTGGCGCCACTGCAGCCCCCAGGTCACCTGCTGATCGGCCGGCAGCCACGCGGCGGGCAGTTGATGCTTCAGCGATCCGCCCCAGAGCTTGCGATGGTCGGCCTGCTCATGCTGGTCGCCGTCGGGCCCGTTGATGAAGCCGGACGGCGCGGAGAACAGGTTCAGCGCGTAGTCCACCACCCAGGCGTCGGCCGTCCACTGGCCGCTGCCCTGGTTGTAGGCGAAGCCGCCGCTCAGGCTGTGGCGGTGCGTGCGGCCGCCGTCGTTGGCCACCAGCGTGCCGTAGCGGCCGATCTCGCCGCTGTCGATGGCGCGCTCGGGCACGTGCTCGCTGGCGCGCCAGGCGGCGCTGTAGCTCAGCAGGTCGACGTGCGCGCCGTTGCGCTCGTCGCCGCGCGTCAGGCGCAACACCGCATTGCGGCGATGCAGGTCTTCCGCCTGGTCCCACGGACCGTCGTAGACGCTGCCTTCGGCCGCGCCCAGCAGCGACCAGCCGCCACCGACCTTCGTGCTGCCGGCGGTCAGCGCGCGGCGATAGCCGTAGGGGCCGGCCGTCACCTGCGCGAAGGGACGCTCGATCTCGCTCATGTAGCCGATGCGCGCGGCACCGGTCGTCGCGAAGTCGCCGTCCTCGGCGTTGAAAGCGCCCTTGCGGTAGCGCAGGCTGTCGACCAGTTCCGGGATCAGGAAGTTCAAGTCCATGTAGCCCTGCCCGTGCGCATGGCTGGCCATGTTCACCGGCATGCCGAGCACGAAGGTCGCGAAGTCGCTGCCGTGGTCGAGGTTGTAGCCGCGCAGGAAGTACTGGTTGGCCTTGCCGTCGCCGCTGTGCTGCGTGACGGTCATGCCGGGCATCGCTTCCAGCAGCTCGGCCGGGCGCAGCAGCGGGCGCAGCGCCAGCCGCTCGACGCCGACTTCGCCTTCGGAGGCGCTCTCGGCTTCGCCCAGCTGCGCGCGGCTGCTGATGCGGACGGTGTCGAGCCTGTTGGCCTCTTGCGTCTGCGCCTGCGCCTGCGCGGCGCAAGCAGCCAAGGCCATCGCGCTGGCGATGGCGGTCAACGCCATGGGCTGGCTGTTCTTCGAGTTCATGCGGTTCCCTGAGGGATCAAGTTGTTGTCGTTATGGAGAGGCAGACCCGCTCGATGCGGCGGGTTCGATCGACGCGATTGCCAGATCGCGCCGGCGCACATCAGCAGCGCCATCGCGACCCAGGCGAGCATCTGTTCGAGGCGTTGCGCGGCCGGTTCGGCCGGCGTCGGTTTCGGCGGTTCTGGCACGCGCTGCAGCGCGAGGCCGCGCACGGTCGGCACCGGCGGAACCGCAGGCGTCGCGCGCGTCGCGGGAGTTTCGGGCGGCTTCGCCGTCTTCGCGGCAGGCTGCGGTGCGGCAGGCGAGGCTGGCTGAATCGCCGGCACGTCCTGCGGCAGTTGATCCGCCGTCCAGCGGCGCACCGCCGCCAGCTCGTTGTTCAACGGCGCCGCCCTCGTCAGGTCGCGGTACAGCGAGGCGATCTCCTGCTTCGTCTGCGCGTCCGGCTTCCAGTAGCCCATGCGCTCGGCCTGCACCATGCGCTCCAGCGCCTGCGCATACGCCTGCGGGTTCTGCTTGAGCCACGCCGGCACGCCGAGCTTGTGCTTGTCCTTGACCAGCACGTCGTAGAAGCTCTGCCAGTGGTCCGCCCGCACGGTGCCCGGCGCGATGCTCTGCCAGCCGAAGCTGTACTGCACCGCCTTGAGCACCTGCAGCGCGCCGGACCAGCCCTCCGCCTGCTGCGCCTTCAGCCAGCCGGGGTGCAGGTAACGGCTCTGCATCTCCAGCGCGATGGCCTGTGCGGCGGTCTCGGTGTGCTGCTCGGTCGCGTCCTGCAGCTGGCTCACGTGCAGCGCGATGTCCTTGGTGCTGCCCGCGACCTTCGCCGCCGCGGCCAGGCCGCCGAGGTACTGGAAGGGGTCGTCGCTGCTGACCATCGCGTAGAGATGGCTGCTGCGCGACATCAGCGCGGCGTCGGTGTGGCGCAGGTGCGCGCCGAGCGCCTGCTGCGCCTGCGCCGGCGGCACGCTGAGCGGCTCGCCGTCGACGTAGGGCTGGCTCATCGTGGACAGGAACAGCTGACCGAGTCGGGGATCGGTCTTCCCGTCCTTGCCCTGGAGGCCGTTGTCCTGCACCGCGTCGGCGATGCCGGTGCCGTAGTCGCCGGCCGGATTGCCGAACACACGCGCCTGCGCCAGGGCCTGCGCTTGAGCGGGCTTCAACCCGGCCTTGCGCAGCTCGCCGGCGATCGCGCGGTTGTTGCTGGCGATGGCGTTGTCCGACTCCGCTTCACCCGCGGCGGCCACGGCCTGGTCGATCAGCTTCATCAGCGCCGGGAACTGGTCGCGGTAGGAGCCGGTGATCGACAGCAGCACGTCCACGCGCGGACGGCCGAGCTCCTTCGGACTGAGCAGCTTGATCGAGGTCGGTCGTCCGGTGGCATCCCACACCGGCGTGGCGCCGAGCGCCACCAGCGCCTGCGCTTCCATGATCCCTTGGTGACGGAGCGTCTCACCGGCCCATAGCGACAGCGCCAGCCGCTGCGGCGCCGTGCCGGCCTTGGTCTGCTCCTCGTACCAGCGCTTGAACAGGGCCTGCGCGGCCTCGAAGGCCTGCTTCGTCGGCAACCGGTTGGGGTCGAGGCCCGTGAGGTTGCGCCCCGTCGGCAGGCTCTCCGGATTGCGCAGCAGATCGCCGCCGTACGCGGCGGGAATGAAGCGCCCATCAAGCGCGCGCAGCAGCCCGGGCATCTCGCCTTCGGTCGAGAGCCGCGTCGACATCTCCTGCGCCCGCAACGCGAGCTGGTACAGCGCGGCCTGGTCGATCGGTTTGCGCGCGGCGCGGTTGGGGACAAAGGCTTCGATGTCGGACGAGGGGCGGAGGTCGAGCTTGCTCGCCGCGTCGGCGTCCTTCAGCGCGACATCGAGCCAACGTGCCGGCCGCGCCTTCGCGACGCCCTCGTGATCGATCAGGAAGGCTTCGTCGATGTCCTCGCCGAGCGCCTCGATCAGCGGCACGCGCAACAGCTGCAGGATGGAGCCGCGGCGCTGGTCCTCGTCGGGCACGACGCCGAACACCGCCAGCCCCTTGGGCTGCGAGCTCTGCGCGAGCCGGTCCAGGTAGGGATGCAGCAGCTCCAGATAACCGCTGAAGTTCGCGGCGATCTGCTCCGCGGTCCAGCCCAGGTCGCGATGCAGGTTGTGCTCGACGAACTGCTGGACCATCTGCCGCTCCAGCCCCTGGCGCGTCGGACCCGGATCGACGGTTTCCCACTCATGCATCAGCTCATGCATGTGGGCCATCTGCGCGTTGAAACCGGCCGGCGCGAAACTCGGCGTGCGATGGCTCACCATCAGCGCGCGGCCGCGGCGTTTGGCCGTGAGCGCCTCGCCGAGGTTGTCGACGATGTACGGATAGATCACCGGCGTGTCGCCGAGCGGCAGCCACACCGGGTCCATCACGTCGGGCCCGCGGATCTTGCCCGGCGCCCACTCCTGCGTGCCGTGTGTGCCGAAGTGGATGATGGCGTCGGCCTGCCGCGCCCACAGGTAGGTGGCGAGGTAGTGGTGCGACAGCGGCGTCTTGCTGCGATGCATGAACGGGTCCTGCCCGTTGCGCAGGGTCTCCTCGCGCGGCGGCTGCGGCAGCACGGTGAGCGCGCCCAGCTTGAGCCGAGGGATCACGAAGACCGGCTCGCCGCGCACGCGCAGCACGTAGCGGCTACTGGCGGGGGCGCCCCAGCGCGCGACGATGGGATCGCGCACGGCCTTGGGCAGTGCGTCGAACCACGCGGTGTAGCGCGCGAGCGGGAGCGCCTCGGCCTCGTCGGCATCGAGCAGCGCCTGCAGGTCGGTGCCCGGGTAGTACGCCGACAGCATCGGCTTCAGGCCGGAGATCCAGTCGGCCTCGGCCATCGGCGTGACGCCGTAGCCCGCGTCCTTCAATCCGGTGCTGACGCGCGCGAGGCTGCGCGGCACGTTCAGGAACGACGCACCGAAGTTGCTGCCGCCGGGCGGATAGTTGTAGACGAAGGCGACCAGACGTTTGTCGGCATTCGGCTTGGTCTGCAACGCGACCCAGCGCGCGGCCTTGCCGGCGACGCTGGCGGCCTGACGCTCGATGAGCTCGGGTTCGCCGCGCTTCGGATGCGCGACGACGACGACCGGGTCGATGAGCCCGGCCGCTTCCGGCTGCGCGAAGTAGAAGGGGATGTCGGCCTGCGCGAGGCCGGTTTCGCTGCCTTCCCACACGGCCGCTTCATCCTGCCGGTAGGGCTGCGTCTGCAGCACCGGCACGCCCCAGCGCTCGAAGGTCGGCTGCAGGGTCGCGCCTTGCGGCAGCAGGCTGTGGTTGACGATCACGCGGGCCTGCACCTGGCCGTCGCGTTCGAGCAGCTCCGACAGCGGCTTGTCGCTGAGCTGACCGCTGAACGCGGCATACGCGAGCAGCCCCTGCTTGCGGAACATCGCGAGCCAGCGATCCAGCCACGCCGTGTTGCCTTGGACGAAGTGATAGCGGTGCAGCAGGATCGCGACGGGCTCGCCGCGCAGTCCCTGCTGAGCGGCCCAGGCGCGGAATTCCGCCGCGTCGGCGAAGAGCCTGGGCGCACCGGGGAAGTGGATGCCGCGCTGCGGGATCAACTGCGGCGGGCCGAGGTCGGGCGCCGTCTTGCCGTCGAGCTGCGCTCGTGCGATGGCGAACGCCGTGCGCGTGTTGGCCGGGCCACCGGCCTGCAGATAACCGCGCAGGCTGCGATCCGTCGCGGCGGGTTCACCGGCGGGGATCCACAGCACGCGTTGAGCGGGCAGGGCGGCGCGCTGCAGCGCGGCATCGACGATCTGATGCAGCCGCGCTTCCGCCGTCGGGTGCGGGACGTCGATCCACACGAGGTCCGCCTCGCCCAAGGCGCGATCGAGCGCCGGATCCTTGTCGACCGGCGCGCCGCGCAGCGGATACTCGATCTGCTTCACGTCGAAGCCGAGGGCCTTGCCCTCGCGCTCCAGCAGCGCATGCTTGGCGGCGGGCGTGATGTCGACGCTGAGGAACAGCACGCGCGATGTCGCCTTCGCGGTCTTTGCTGCCTTCGCCGAAGCTGCCGTGTTCGCCGTGTTCGCTGAATTCGCCATGAGCGGCGCGCACAGCCACATGGCCGCGACCGCGAGGCCGCGAACCATCAGGGACGCGATCCTCATGGCTTGGGTGCTTCCCCGGCCTCGGGCACGTAGATGATCGAGCCGTCCTTCATCTTGTACGCGACGCCGGCACGCTCGCCCTGGCCTTCGGCGTTGCCGCCGTTGCCGCGGTACTTGATCTCCTGGCCGTCCTTGCGCACGATGATCTCCATCCCCGGCTGGCCGGGATTGCGGATCACCGTCTCGTCCGCGTGCGACTGCTGCTGCAGCGCGACCGCGGTCAGCAGCGCGACGACGAGCACCAGGAACACGTCCACCAGGTTGACGGCGGACAGCATCGGATCATCATCCTCTTCGGCGAGGATGGAGAGTCGGCGGCCGGCGCTCATGCCCAGCCCTGTTCGGTCTTGATGGCGAGCAGCTCGGCCAGCAGCCAGCGACGGCGGATCGAGTACACGACCAGCGCGATCGCCGCCGCAGCCAGCGCGAGCACCACGCCCGAGAACGCCGAGCTGAACACCGCCAGCGCGGCCTGCCCCTGGCCGGCGGCGACGCTCTGCAGCGCCGGGCCGAGCGGCACCATCGTGGCGATCAGCCCCAGCAGCGGCGCGACGCGGCCCAGCAGGCGAGGCGCCTCCAGGCTGCGGACGATCTGCAGCTCCAGCGTCTCGAGGTTGCTGCTCGCATGCACCTTCAACTGGCGATAACCAGGCTGGCGCCGCTGCACGGCCTCCATCACCGTGGCACCCGCTGTCCACAAGGCGTAGACGAAACCGAGGGCAACGAGGATCAGCACCGGCCACAACAGGGCCTGCGCGATGTGGGCGAATCCGGATTCGAGGAACATGGTCGTTGGGCTCAATGCTTGAAAGAAGAATCGGCACCGCCGAAGAACGCCGCGATGGCGCTCGGGTTCGACGGGAAGTAGTGGTGGACGTAGCTCGCGCGCAGCGAGCCGAAGCCGTACAGACGCTCGGCAGCGCGGCCGGCGTTCGGATTCGTCGCGGTGGCGATGGCGGAGAGCGGCGTCTCCATCGCGGAGTAATGGAAGGTGTGGCCGCGCAACTCGCCTTCCGGCCAGACGATCGTCTGGAGGCCGAGCGCCGCCAGCCGCTTCTGCATCGCCGCGCGGCCTGGCATCAAGGCCGCCATCGCATTCGCCTTGCCGTCGACATCGCTCAGCTCGTCAAGCAGCACCAGCATCCCGCCACACTCGGCCAGCAAAGGCTTCGCAGCCGCCAGGTGCGACTCGAGATCACTGAAGAAGCGCGGATGCTCGCGCAGCGCCTCGGCATGCAGCTCCGGATAACCGCCCGGCAGCCACAACGCATCGCACTCAGGAACGTCGTCACCAGCAATCGGACTGAACTCGCGCACGTCCGCACCCAGCTCGCGCAGGAGATCGAGATTGGCGGGATAGATGAAGGAGAAACACGCGTCGTTCGCTACGGCGATGCGACGGCCTTCCAGCGGTCGACCCTGCGCGGGACCGAGCACGAGACGGTCGGCCGGGGGCCCCTTTTCTCCATCTCCCTCCTTTGCTTGCCTACCGGCAAGCAAATTCCCTCCTTGAGTTACGAAAAGGGGCCCCCGGCCTCCCATCTCCGAGCCACTCTGGAAGAAATCCCCGACCGCACCCGCTTCCCACGCATCCGCCCATGCATCCAACTGCCTGTCGATGTCCGGCAGCTCCAACGCTTGCACCAGCCCCAGATGCCGCTCAGGGAGCGAGAGCGCCGCATCTCGCTTCAACGCCGCAATCAGTGGAAGATCGTCCGGCAGGCCTTCGCCCACCATGCGCGCATGCGCATCGCTGCCCACTCGATTGGCAACGACCCCCGCAACACGGATGTCATCGCGGAATCGCGCCAGCCCCGTCGCCAACGCCGCAAAGGTCTGCGCCATCGCCGAAGCATCCAGCACGACGATCACCGGCAACCCGAACGTCGCCGCCAGATCCGCGCTGCTCGGCTTGCCGTCGAACAATCCCATCACCCCCTCGACGAGGATCAGGTCGGCACTCTCCGCCGCCTTCGCAAGCAGTTCCCTGCAATGCGCTTCGCCGCCCATGAAGAGGTCGAGCTGATAGACGGTGTGACCGCTCGCGCGCTCCAGAACCATCGGATCCAGATAGTCCGGTCCGGTCTTGAAGGCACGCACGCGCAGCCCGCGCCGGCGCGCCGCACGCGCTATCGCGGCGGTCACGCTCGTCTTGCCCTGGCCGGAAGCCGGAGCACTGATCAGGAAGGCAGGGCAGGCAGTCATCGGGAGTTCATTCATTCAGCGCGATCCAGCGCCCTTGCACTTGGAGAATCAGCAGGCGGCCATGGAAGACGCGTTGCAACGCATCGTGCGTCGCGGGGTCGTGCGGCGCGCCTTCATGAACGATGCGACCGCCGTCCATCACGACCAGCGTGTCGGCCTGCAGCGCGACGTTGAGTTCATGCAGCACGCTGACGACGGCGCCCCCCGCCGCGACGCGCTCGCGCACGATGCGCGCCCAGTCGCTCTGATGCGGCGGGTCGAGGTGGGCGAGCGGCTCGTCCATCAACAGCACGCCCGCGCGCACGGCCAAGGCCCGCGCCAGCAGGACACGCTGTCGCTCGCCGCCCGAGAGGCTGCCGAGTGCGCGGTCCTTCCAGTCCCAGCTCTGCGTCTGGCGCATCGCGTGTTCGACCGCTTCGTGGTCGGCGGCGCTCGCCGGCGCGAGCCACGGCTGATGCGGCAGCCGGCCCAGCATCGCGATGTCGTAGGCGGTGAGGTCTTCCGAGGCCGCTTCGTTCTGGCCGAGCCACGCGATCTGCCGCGCGCGGTGCTTCGCCGGCCACGCGGTCCACGGCTTGTCGTCGAGGGTCAGGCTGCCGTCGAAGGGCAGCAGCCCGGAGATCGCGCGCAGCAGCGTCGACTTGCCCGCGCCGTTCGGTCCGACGATCGCCGTCCACGCGCGTGGCGCGAGCGCCAGCGTCAGCGCGTGAAGCACCGGACGATGGCTCAAGGACAGCGACTTGAGGTCGATGCGCAGCGAAGGGACGTGGCCGAGATCCACGAGATCCATGAGATCCGTGCTCATCGCGAGCCTCCCATGCCGCCGAAATGCGCCTTGCGCCGGTGCATCAACCAGAGCAGATAGCTGCCGCCGAGCAGCGCGGTGATGATGCCGACGGGCAGTTCCTGCGGCGCGATGACCCAGCGCGCGGCAATGTCGGCGGCGAGCAGCAGCGCGCCGCCCGTCAGCGCCGAGAGCAGCAGCAGCGCGCCGTGGGTCGTCGGTCCCCAGCTGCGCACGAGGTGCGGCGCGACGAGGCCGACGAAGGCGATCAGGCCGCATTGCGCGACCGCCGCGCCGGTCGCCAGCGAGAGCGCGGCGATCAGCAGCAGCCGGATCAGGGTGAGCCGCTGTCCGAGCGAGCGCGCGGTGTCCTCGCCCAGCGTCAGCGCATCGAGCGTGCGGCTGCAGCCGAGCGCGACCAGCAGGCACAGCGCCAAGGCGACGACCATGACCTGCACCGCGCTCCACCCGACGTAGCCGGTGCTGCCGAGCATGAAGGCCTGCATGGCCCGCAGGATGTCGGGGTTCATGAGCGTGAGCAGCGCGGAGCCGGAGCCCAGCACGACGCCGACGACGACGCCGGCGAGCAGCAGGCGCAGGCTCTGCGTGACGCCGCGCGCGAGCACGAGCGTGAGCAGCACGGCGCCGATGGCACCGGCGAAGGCGGCGCCCGTCATGCCGAT